>CAYVHE010000010.1:7659-19289 GCA_964451085.1 uncultured Candidatus Saccharibacteria bacterium
CTATTTTGTACTGTACCTGCACTAGCACTACCATGTAGTAAAAGTGCGGGTGCCAATACTGACGCAGCAAGAATACTTGCTGCTACTATTGCATTCACTCTAGCGAGTGGACGCAACATACTCTGTTTATTCATCTTTTCTCCTGTTATTTTATTTTTGTTTTAGTAATTGCTATAACATTTAAGCATACCTCTAATGGATAATCAATAGCTTGTATAATAGTTATCCACAATTAAAAAACCACCTGCTTCTTAGGCTAGGTGGCTTTCTAGTGTATTTAGACTTATCTACTTCTAGAACTGTCCTGTAGCTACAAAGTTTGCAGTTACAGTATAGACACCTGTTGGCGTAGTAGGACTTGCAGTTGCTGCAAATTCTATGTTAACCATCTCGTCGTCTATTGGACCAGCTGATGTAGCTAGTGTGTCAAAGGCACCCGTTGGATCCCATGCGTATCCTGTAGCCACACCTGCGGTACATGTACCATCACCATCGTAGTTAGCGTTACAGACTAATGCTGTAGTTGCACCACCTGCTGATGTATCTAGGTTAGTAAGGGTCATTCCAAACAGCTCAGTACCTAGCGTCATAGCAGTCTGAGTTGGGTTAGTTACGTCACCACCTGCTGAGTTGAAACATACGTTTGCAACTGAACCGATAGTACCGCAGTTATCTGAATGAGCTATACGTAGAGTACCGGCACCACCAAATGATAGCCCAGGCTCTTGTTCTGCTTTGTAGTACACAGTTGCACCGTCAATAGCATTAGTTCTAATCATTGCTACTCCATCGTTACCATTCGTACCAACATCAGCATCAGACGTACGTTGAATGTTGTTTGAATCAACTACTCCTAGGTCAAGAGCAGTACCAGTAACATCTGCACAACTCTTTCCTGTACGTGCACCTACTGCACCTAGAGCAAATGTTAAAATACTATCGTCATCAGTTCCAACACAGAACTGCAAAACTTCTTGCACTCGTGCTGTTACTGTTAGTTCGCGTGAAACAGCTAGTGCGATACCACCATCGTGTACACGTGTACCGATACCGTTAGTACCTGTTGCTGTTGACACCCATGAAGTAGCTGGCAAGTTAGTATTTGCTGCGTATACTATGATACGAGCATAAAATGTGCCTAGTACTGTTGGGTTAGTAATACCCGTGATATCAAACTGAACGTCTGATGCTGGGTAGTTTTGACCGTCTATAGTCGTTGTGTCAAGTAGGTTTGAGGTAATTGATTGTGCTGTTGCATTCTCAACACCAAAGCGGTTAGCTGCTGGCACTATAGCTGCACCTATCTTGGTGAAACCTGTTATTCCAGCTTGGTTTGCTACTGCTGTACCTGTATTAACGTCCAATCCTGTTGGGGCTGTACAAGCTTGTAATACAATTGGTCCGCCTGCGGCGTCATTACAAAACTCTACTACTACTGCACCTACGTTACCTGTGACTGGCATATCGAAGCCAACTGTATAAGTAACATTCTGACCGAAGGCGTCGCCTCCATCACGACCGGAACCATTGACGCTGGATCCACCTGAACTCGTAATTGAGCTCATGTCTATATATCTATTTTGTACTGTACCTGCACTAGCACTACCATGTAGTAAAAGTGCGGGTGCCAGTGAAGCTATCACAAGCACTGTTGCTTGTATTAATGAATTCGCCTTTTTAAGCGTATTCGTTTTTGCAAATCTCATCTTTCATTCTCCTATTTTTTAGATTTTTTATTTAAATGCACCTATCAAGATTAAACCACGAGCTTAATACATAATGCAAGTGTTTATTAAAAGTTATCCACAGGCTTATTAAAACACTGCAAACATCACAAGGTCTTGATACATAGTGTATTGCCCTGCTGGAGTAGTTGAAGTTATATTCATCATATATGAAATCGTATAGCTGGTCTCACCATATCCTCTAGTTACTGACTTAGCAATTGCATCACCTGCATTATACCTATAATTGTCTGCAACACTATATCCAGTCATTGGTTCACCATAAGCAAAACCGGTAGGCTGTGGGCTTGGTATAGCACCTTGGACTACCGGAGACGTATTAGCAACAAGGTTCATACCAAACTGCTCTGTTGCAGAGTCAAAAGTAGTTGCCGTTGTCATTGGACTTATGTATCTTGTACCTCCCTCTATTGTCGGTGGGTCTCTTGGTGAGACAATAACATACTGACTGTCTAAGTATGACCTTGCTGTAAATGTGGCAGTCCCCGTGCCTGGCGTACCTGGATCCAATATCCCCATATCAATCGTAGTTACTGGTATATTCAATTCTACGAATTCTTGATCTGGCGTTATAGAGCCTGCAAAGGCCTGATAATTTGTAGACTCTGGATTACCAATGCCTACATTACCAACAGATGTCCTGGCATTATAGCTAGAGGAATTAGTATCAATACTGCTGCCACTTGAGAACCCGGACTCCTCGACACTATAGTTCGTAGAGGCAGGTGTTTGAGCACTAACACCATTCGAAGCCAAAAGAAGAACGACAACTATAATTGTATTAACTGTTCTTTTTAGCCTCATTATAAAAAAATTATATCATAACCTCTAACAGCCTATAAAGCTTCAAAGCTGTTAATTATATCGTATATATCACCTGCTGTAGGATAAGCCGTTAAATTACTATAAACCATTGTCAGTGTCTTATCCTCGTTTAGCGTGGTGTTAAATTGTAATTCTTCATCTCCACCCAGTATACCTATCACAACGTTATATTGCTTAGAGCTTTTATTACAGAAAATACTTACTCCGTCTACTACAACTCTTCCTTCAGAATTTTTTATCGTGTCAGGCCAGTTGTTACCACAGTGTTCTGAAATTTTACCAACACTCTGAAGCTTAGTGCCTTTAGCAACTATATTTACTGGTAAGACATAGGTAAAGGGCATATCAGCTTCTTGATTTAGCGCCTTCCTACCTCTGAATACTATTAACCGTTCAGTTACTAAAGTTTTGTGTTTCTTATAGAATACTGTTTTGTTGGCGTCGGTAAAATTAGTAGCTTGTATCCAGTCGTCAGAAGCCTGAAACTGAAAATACTTCGTCCTCAACAAATTAATGTTAGCAGCTCTTACCGAGGAAGTTACAGTGGTTGTAACTACCGTGTCTGAGTGTCTAAGTGCATTAATAACATAGTCAACACCTGCAATTACTCCAACAATTAATGTTAGTGCCGTAAATGTATACGCAGTCAGTCTAACTCTTTTTTCCCACTTTTTATGTCTATGCACATTGTCGCTGTGATGATAAGCCATTTTTGTCTCTTTTGATTAAAATCAATCTATTTTACATAACCATTATTACATTATGTACTCTATGTTGCAATCCTATTATGCTTTTATACTTTGATTTTAGATTTTAATTCGTTACACTATAAGCTAAAGCGGTATTAAAGATATATATGGAAGATAATAAACAACCGGTGGGCAACGATTCAAATTCTCTGGAAAACCTAGAGGAAGAATCTACCACTGCCCCACAGCACGACGACAACCCCGCCCCAAAGGAGGTTAAACCAGGTGGTGGAGTACTGGGAATATTAAGAGGACTTGTTAGCAAGCTTAATATTTACCTGCTAGCCTTTGCTCTTATCCTAATAGTAGCCTTGATTATTGTGTTTGTAGCATATCAATCCAGTAAAGAAGCACCTGTTACAGTGACTCAAACTCAGGAATTAACCCAAAGTGCTATTGATAATATAATTGGAAGCGATTCCAAGGTTGGAGACCCTAAACAACTGTTAACCGTTGAATCTAATGCAGTATTTTCTGGCAAAGTTTTGATTCGTGAAGGACTTGACGTTGCAGGGCCAATAAAAGTTGGTGGATCTTTGAGTTTACCGGGCATTACAGTGTCAGGTACTAGCGCTTTCGATGAAGTTGTTCTAAATACTCTGAATGTTTCGGGTGACGTTACGGTGCAAGGACAATTAAGTGTCCAAAAGGGATTAACCGTTAGCGGACCTGTTACTTTTTCAGGAACTTTCTCTGTAGATAACTTTTCCATAGAATCATTAACAGTAAACCAGAACCTAACCCTTAAACAACACATCGATGCGGGAGGACCATCACCTTCAGTAGCCGGCGGAGGAGCATTAGGCTCAGGTGGAACAGCAACGCTAAGCGGAACGGATACTGCTGGAACCGTAACTGCTAATATTGGTTCAGGCGCTTCAAGTGGGGTTCTTGCTACAGTTACGTTTGCAAACGTGTTCGGTGGAATACCACACGTTATAATCACCCCAATTGCGGCCCAAGGCTCTGCAACAGTTAGCGGAACTCAGAAATTCTATCTAAGCACCAGGACAAGTACTGGCTTTACAATAGCCACTAGTGGAGCGCTCCCCACAGGATCTATTAGTTTTGACTTTATCGTAATAGACTAACGCTAACGCCTATACACTGGATTCGTTTTTCGTATACCTTATTTCCTATTTCATCAATTTTTCGAATTTCATGTTTCATTACTGTGTCGTTTTTCGTATTCTTTTTATTGTTGTACATTCGAATATCCTTATACCAGATTTAGCTGCTGAACCATCGTTTTTTGTATATATTTTTCAGGTGAGCCATCTTTCCCAAAGCATGCTAATCTCACCTCCCCTAACTCCAAGTAGCCTCCTTGGAACAAAACGTAGCATTAGAGGTCGCCGATGGTTGCAATAATAAATAGGTAACCTAAAAAATTATAAATCCTACATAAAGGATAAACGATATATGAAAAACTAATGAAGTAGGAAATAGGGTAAACGAAAAATGTACCTATACGTCCAAGAACACTGTTACCTTATCCTTTTTAACATACATAATTCCGCGATCAATCTTAATTTTTTCTGCGCCTTCGGCTGTTCTAACCTCCAGCTCACATGCACTCAACAAAGTTAGAAAGTTATGATGCCCTGGCAAAATATCAAAAGGACCAGTGTCGTTAACGGCACTCACACTATTAGCTGGCGCGTCAAAATAGTCCTTAAACGGTGAGTAGACCTTTACTAGCATTTGTCCTTTTGGAGCTATTGGCTCCTGTTTATCTGCGTCTTTCGTGGTGGTATCTGATTCTTCCGAATTTTGGGCAGCTTTTACGTCAGCCATAATTAACTAAAACCCCTAACTTTCAACGATTTCTTCGATACTTTTCAGAGTTTCTTCACGCGTAAAAGTCTCGCCAGGAAGTCCAATATGTTTTTCCATTACATTCATATTCTGAGTAAAGTTCTTAATCAATTTTCTAGCTTTGGCATAATCAGCTCTATCAACTGGAGAAAGTTCGTTTTCACCAATAATAGCAATGATGCTCTTTAGGGATTCGTATTTCTGTAAAAGAGCCATAACCCTGACACTTAAATCATAGTGACGATCACCAACAATATCAGGTGTCAAAAGTGATGAGGTTGTTCTAGACAAATCCACAGCCGGTCTAATTCCTTGCTCAGCAACTTTACGAGAAAGCACGATATTAGAGTCTAGTTCGTGCTGAATCATCTGCACAGCTGGGTCAGACAAGTCATCGGCAGGCACATATATAGTTTGAACACTGGTTATTGAGCCGTTTTCGTTTGAACTTAGCCTATCTTGCAACGTCTTAATATCCGAGAATATCGTTGGTTCGTAACCACCTTCGTTAGGTATTTGATCTAAGATAGTTGCAAGTTCGTTATTGGCCTGTACAAAACGGTACATGTTATCTGCGAAAAATAGAATATTCTTATTTTGCTCATCCCTAAAATACTCTGCACCGGCAACGGCGGAAATACCGACTAAAGCACGCTGAACTGGATTTTCATTCATCTGCCCAAAGAACATACAGGTATTTTTTAGTAGATCATTTTCCCTTAAAGTGTTCCACAACTCATGACCTTCCCTAATACGTTCACCAATACCCGCAAAGAAAGACAAGCCACTACCGCTATTAGCAATGTTATTAATGAGCTCCATAGTTAGAACTGTTTTACCAACTCCAGCACCACCCACAATCCCGATTTTACGTCCTTTAACAAAAGGTGTAAAGAAATCTATAACCTTAACTCCTGTTTCAAGAATTTCTGGCTTAGCAACTTCAAAATTTGAGGTCTTGGTAGGTAACTTCAAGATGTCTTTGCGCGGATTATCCTCTGGAATTCCTTCTTTACCATCTAGGGGTTCCCCAACCGGATCAAGAATCCTACCTATAGTTGCGTCACCCACAGGAATTTCAATGCCTATACCGGTTGCTTTAGCCACCATACCCAATTCAATATCCCTATCGCTTTTTATATTTAAGCAAAAGGCAATACCACCAGTTTCTAGATGATCTACTAGCAGCTTGGAGTTACTCTCGTTTTCTACTGTTACAATCTCTCCAATTCTAGGGCCACCTTCATCAAACTGCACTAAAACAACTAAATCCTTAACTGAAAAAATATGCCCTTGATTCATAATGAAGCTCCTGCTTTTCTTAACCCGTTAACAATCTCTTTTAGACGCTGATCTTTTATTGATCTTTTTGATCGATTGTATTCCAGGTGCAAATCATCTTTAGTCTCCTCAGCACGCGTATGTGATGCCGACATAGCCCTAAACCTACTAGCATACTGGGCTAATTTTGAATCCAAAATTAACTGGCTAATTGCAATCTGCATCATGGAGCTCTCTAAGTGATCTACCACAGCGTAAGTACTTGGTTCGAAAATAAAGTTATCCGAAGTAATAACATCGTCTAATCCTTTTGTCTCGTTACCCTGCGCCGCTACGGCTGCTGACAACTCTATACGCTTTACATCCTGGACCATTAAAGTAATATACTCCTGGTAAAAAACAGTAGTTTTTTTGTATTGCTGAACATACCTAATTATAGGAGTGACGTTAATATTTTTATCTTTCTTTGGTAGCTTGAAATATTTAACATACCCTACCCCTCTTTGAGCGAGTTGCATTGCACCGTGACGCCCAATAACTAGAATATCTTGTTTTTCTTTGTCGTGTTTATCCAACATGTATTTGACAAGCTTTTGGTCAATATCACCGCTAAATCCGCCTTCTGCAGTAATTATTATATATAAATCTTTATCCAATACCTTCATTTTTGACTGGCTTCTACCGAAATGAAATAGGTTGTCGACTCTTAGCTGCGAATAGATACTCCACAAATCATTAAAGAAAGCTGTTGCCTGCAAAACCTGGGTTTTAATCTGAGCAATCCGCATACTGGCAATGCCTTCAAATGCATTAGTAAGTTCTACAAGTGTACCCATAGCTTTTTCTTCTAGCTCTATGTCGCTTGGTCGCCTCATTTTTTAAGCTCCACTGTACAGATACTTTTTAGCTCTGCTTTTACTTTTTCATAAAGTTCATCGGTGTCATCTGTAATTTTTTTAGCGTATTCTGCTACGTTTTTTTGCATCTTAACAACATCTAATTGTTCTTGTATCTCGCTGCCCAAGACGATATCTAGCATTAACTGTTGCGACATAAAAGAATAGACGTCCGTTGGAGACTGTTTTAGAGTTTCAAAAAGTTTTTTGCCCGTTTCTAGTGCTTTTTTGGACTCTAAAGCTAGTTCTGATCCAAAGTGTGAAAATTCCTCTGCCTCCCTATAGGCGGCCATGGTCTTCAGCGTGCGAGAAGCCAAATCTTTTTGACGCTTAACCTGCCCCACACCACCAACACGGGTAACACTAAGCCCGGAACTTAAAGCTGGACGTACACCGCTCCTGAATATCTCCATATCCAGTATCCACTGTCCGTCAGTAATTGACATGATGTTTGTCGGTAAATAAGCTGTAATATCGCCACCAGCTGCATTAACTAAAGGAATTGACGTCAAGTGCGCGCCATTTCTATCTAAGCGCCCTGCACGCTCTAATAGGCTTGAGTGAGCATAAAACATATCACCTGGATATGAGTCTCTACCAGGACTAACTCCAGATAATAATGCTACCTCTCTATAGGCGTGGGCATGGGATGTTAAATCATCATAAATAATAATAGTATCTTGCCCAAGTTCTTGCCAGAAATACTCGGCCATAGATACACCGATATATGGCGCAATGTAACTCATAATTAGGGATTCGAACATGGTGCTAACTATAACTACTGCATTTTCCATACTGCCGCTTTCGTTCAGTCGAGACAATAATGTGTCAACGTCACTGCCACGCTTAGCAATCAATACATAAACCACAACCTGATCAGTATTTTGTTGGTTTATAGTAAGCTGCGTGACCAAAGTACTCTTGCCTGATTTACTGTCGCCAAGTAAAGCCATACGCTGACCTCTAACTATAGGGAAAAGTGCATCAATTGCCGTAACACCACTTTCCAACTGAGTATCTAGCAATTTTCTTTGATACAAAGGCGGGGCATCCTTAAAGACCGGCCAAGTTTTATCGGCGGCTACTGGGCCCTTACCATCTAGCGGTTCACCACTTACATTTATTACTCTACCGACAAAATCTTTTCCAACCTTTGTTACCAGTTCTTCATGTTGGACAACTGCAATCATACCAACCTTAACTGTTACATTACCTAGGTGGAGAACGGCCACATAGTCTTGGGTAATTTGATTAATAAACCCTTTGGAACCATCTTCGAACATAACCAATGCGTGAATTCTGCAGGGTTGCATCCCCTTAACTTTTACTAAAAAGCGCTCAACCGCAATAACTTCACCTACTGGTTTACCGGAATCAACAAGTTTATCAAAATGTTGGTTACCGGTACTCATTGTTGAACTCCACTTAATTCTTGACTGTTAGGCTGTTGTTCTACTAGTTCTTCTGATGGAGTAACCTCAGGCTCCGGAACAGGTTCTTCAGGCTGATTGTCTTCTGATGACGAAGGGGCTATAGATTCGTGTAACTTTTGGATAAAAAATTCTCTTTTACTATCGAAAAACTTTCTTAAAGAAAAATCAAAGGACTTATTCTCTGTACGAACAATACAACCAGCACCAATGTTTGGTTGCAAACCAACGCGAACCAAAATTGTCTCATCGATATGTTGTCTAAGCCAGAATACTATTTTTTGGACGTAAGGTCCCGGAGGATCAACACTAAAACTCATATGCAAAACTGGAGCCTTATTCTGTAACTGTTCTAAAACTTCTATAAGACTGCTACGATCTTCTTGCTGTATTAAATTTAATTTATTCTCTACAACCATGGAGTCTAAGAGCCTACTGTATCTTGGCGCATTTTGAGGCGTTCCGCCCTCTCTGATTTCTGACTGTCTAAAAAACTCATCCAACCCTTTAATCTCTCTGATAATTCTAGCTACATCTGTTGGGCTAACAACAGTGTTTGGAAGGATTAATTTTACGTTTGCATTTTCCACTCCTAAAAGCCCCTCCACCCCTTAAGCACCATCTTTAATGTCGCGCAATATGGCTTCTTTATTCATTTCTAACTGGGACAAAATAAACTCTAGTTGTTCATTAAGATCGATTTGATCTCCAACTGCTTCTAGAACGTAGTGGTTTACGACATCGGCCATATGAGCCTCAAAACGGGCCAGGTTTCTGCTTTTATCAGCTGTAAGTTGCTCTGTAAGTTGAGCGGAAAGTAGTTCACGTTGTTGTTCGATGGTGTCCTGTGTCTTTTGAATAGATTCAATAGCCAGCTGCTTAGCGTCATCTATAGACTCTTCGTATTTAGAAAATTCTTCCTTCAAGACTCTAGTGACCTCATTTTTCATATAGTCGTTCAGCTCAGTCGTGGTAAGCCGTAAATCTTGCTGTAAAAACATCGCATTCTCGCCTATAATTTTTTCAAAATGCAAGCGACCTCTGTTTCGCAATTCTTCTCTAAACTCATCGTCAAAAATATGTTCTACGTCTTGTTTTACGTGTTCGGGTAGGTTACTTACGCTGTTTTGTTGCTTTGTTGCATCGCTACCGGGGTTGTCTGGTTTAAGAATAAAGAATAATATTAACGCACTAAAGATAACTATCACACCCAAAACCAGTAATAATATTGTCAAACTCATGATTTTTTATCTAACATGTGTCCCCCACCACTTTCTTCGTTTTAAAAACTAGTTAAAGCCTTAGTAATAAATATACCCCAAATAAGCCAATCAGGAAAATTATTATGCTTGTTAAGATAATCTGAAATAAACTTTTAGTGATTGAATGTTTAGATAATGGGTTACGCCCGATGGATATAACACTGCTCCTAATACCTGCATACAACAAGCTTCCAGCAATTGAGGCTGCGGCAAGTAAAATAAACATTCCAATATAAACTCTTACGGTGCTGACTTCCTTACCGGCAATCGCTTCTGTGGCTTTTCTCAAAAACCCAGGCAAATTTGACTCAGCCGCTTTTAAAAGAGGGTTAGAGCCAACACTTACATCAATAGGTATTCTGCCTATAGCAACAGTTGTTGAATTACCAACCGTATCTTTCAGCTCAGTGGTGCTAATGGCGTTACCACCGTCAAACCCTTCAATAGCTTTACCTACTGTAAACCTATCGTTCTCTCCAGCTTTCATAGAGATGCCAGTAATGCTAGAAATCGTTATAAAATCACCAGGTTGGATAGTCCCGGCTTCTGTGCTGACTAATGCGTCAAAACGGCCAACTGTAGCTACAAATGTTTTTTCTTTTATGTCCGAAATGGTAAAGGTTGAATCATTCGCACCAACAACGACACCGTGCAATCTATCCTGATTCTCTAAATTAGCAGGAACAATCTTGCTCGTATCTGCTGCGTCTAATGAAACGACTGTTCCACGTTGCAAAACTTTATCAGAGCTATAGCCCTGAGTAACAGACTGTGCATTGATAGAAACGCTAGATACCGAGGCGTAGACTATAAGCCCCACCAACCCGAAGGCGGCGGAAACTCTTTTTATAGATAATTTACTTTTTATTCGTTGTAACACTAAACAGGGTCCTCTAGTGCGTAAGTATAGCGGTTTTGTTTGTCTAAAGCCAGTGATTTACAATATTTTAGGCTCGTTTTAAGCCTTGAGTGCTGTCTCAAGAGCGGTTAGAGTTTGGTCAATATCCTTTTTGCTAGTATCTTTGCTTATAGAAAATCTCAGACTAGAACGCGCATGCTTATCGCTTTTATTCATAGCCTTCAAAACATGCGACGATACTTCTTGGCTGGCACTACAAGCCGAACCAGCCGCAGCGTCAATTCCAAGATCATCTAAAGCAAAAAGTACTCGTTCGTTGTCTGCGCCAGGGAACATTGCGTTAATATTATTTGCTATACGATGTTTACGATGCCCAGAAATTTCCGCCCCAAACCGATTTTCAAGCTCACACATAAAATAATCTCTGAGTTTTGAAACCTTGTTTACTCTTACGTCCTTGCCTCTATTGGAAAGTTCTAAAGCCCGAGCAAACCCTACAGCAAAAGCTACATTTTCTGTACCACTGCGCATCCCCCACTCTTGCCCGCCACCGCTGATAAGAGGTTTTAGAACTACACCTGCTTTGATATATAAAATACCGCTTTGTTTTGGACCGTAAATCTTTCCACCATTTAGAGTCATCATATCTACTCCAAGTCTAGAAGTATGTATATCCAAATATAAAGGCGCCTGGCAAGCGTCGGTATGTACATAAAACGGACGCTTATTTCCTGATTTTTGACGCTCAATTCTAACTTTTCTTAC
>CAYVHE010000011.1:0-18915 GCA_964451085.1 uncultured Candidatus Saccharibacteria bacterium
CTATTGATGCAGATGGGCAGCGGCGAAATCAATCTGCAAGCTCGTCAAACATGGTATGACTACATGGTAAACCACTATAGATTTAATCAAAAAACGGGTATAGAACAAGGCTTCGAAGAAACCGGTCTTGTGCCTGCTCCAGATGATGGATATGCGCTAAACCTGAAGTTCGCAAATACAGCTTTTGGACAAGGTATGAATTTGACTTCCATCCAGATGGCTTCCGCTTTATCCGCAGTTGTTAATGGTGGAACATACTATCAACCTACTCTTGTGAGTGGGTCAATATCACAATCGGGTGAAGTAACTAATCAAGACCCTAAGATAGTTGACTCAAATGTAGTTTCAAAGGAAGTCTCTGACGCAATAATCGAGTATATGGACAATGTAGTTACGCATAATAATTATGCTGCCATTAGGAGTGGCTATAGGGTTGGAGGTAAAACAGGTACAGCACAAGTTGCAGACCCGAGCGGAGGTTATTACGACAGTATCTTTAATGGCACATATGTGGGCTATGTTGGTGGAGACTCGCCTCAATATGTGATTATGGTTAAGGTTGATAGACCTCGTTTGCGTGGATATGCTGGTTCTCAAGCAGCAGGGCCAATATTTGCCTCTGTTTCTAACATGCTGATTGATAATTTCTCTATACAAACGAAATCTGGTCAATAGGGTGCTATAATTGAGCTAAGGATTAAAAAATAAATATGACTAACATAGTAATCAGCTTTAGCACAGAAACCTTCACAAAGATATTGCTGTTCAGCGTTTATGGGTTTTTTACTACTATGTTTTTGACCCCAGTTTATACAACCCTAGCTTACAAATTCAAATGGTGGAAACAGGCCAGAACAGTAGCAGTTACTGGTGAAAAGGCAACAATTTATCAAAAGCTACATGCTAAAAAACATCGGTCAAATATACCTACCATGGCAGGTATTATTTTTGTAATTTCCACATTTTTGGTCACTGTAATTTTAAATCTTGAGAGAAACCAAACCCTGCTGCCTGTTGCCGCCATGGTTGGAGCAGGTTTTGTTGGGCTTCTAGACGACGTTCTAAATATTCATAGTTTGTCGGGTGGAATCGCAGGGCTTAGGGCGAGAACTAAATCTATTTTGATCTTTCTAGTTTCTTTAGTAGGGGGGTGGTGGTTTTTTGCTAAACTCGATGTCACGTCAGTAACGGTACCTTATGTAGGGATTGTTCACCTAGGATGGTTAATAATACTGCTATTTATCCTAGTAGTTATATCAACCGCAAATGCTGTTAATATAAGCGATGGTTTAGATGGTTTAGCAGGAGGTCTTGGTGTCATTGCTTTTAGCACTTATGCATTTATAGCTTTAATGGAGGGCAACGTTGGAGTTGCCGCTTTTTGTATGACTATAGTCGGGTCACTTTTAAGCTACACTTGGTTTAATGTATATCCAGCGAGGTTTTTTATGGGCGATTCGGGCTCTTTCGCGCTCGGCACGGCGTTAGGGGTAATTGCAATGCTTACAGATACCGTCCTATTGTTACCAATAATTGGATTCGTGTTTGTCATAGAGGCTGGGTCTAGCCTGGTTCAAATTTCCTCTAAGCGCTTAAGGCATGGTAAAAAGATTTTCAAGATAGCGCCTATTCATCATCATTTTGAAGCAATGGGATGGCCAGAAACCAAAGTAACTATGCGCTTTTGGCTCATAGCAATAATATCGTCGATAGTAGGAATTATTTTGTATCTATTGGAGTTTGCATCGTCATGAGTCTTGGTAGGCTTGGAGCTAGACCAACTGCAAGAAGACCTCAGTTAAAGCGACAACCACGTGATAGCACTAGACAACATGTACCTGATTATCGATTACTTATATATATGACTCTTTTGTTAGGGCTTGGAGCCATAACAGTCTATTCTATTAGCCCGGGTATAGCTGCTTCCACTGGTTTGTCCGAAAATTATTATAGTTTTAAGCAGTTAGTGGCTATAGGACTGGGGTCTGCTCTATTTTTAGTAGCTTCAGTTGTAAAGGTTTCTGCTTGGAAAAAATTCCAAATTCCTCTAATTGTCGCAACGATGATATCCATAGTGCTTGTAAGGTTTTTAGGTGACCCAATAAATGGTGCTTACCGATGGTTGGATATTGGAGGGCTGTCGTTTCAGGTGGCCGAAATTATCAAGTTTACCCTTATTTTGGGACTTGCAAGTTATTTGGGTAGCATGAAACAGCAACAGCGCATGGGAGAGTCCTCTACTATGAAAACTCTAGGTATCGTTATGGTTCTTATTGTCATAGTAGTAGCCGGTCTAGAAAGCGACTTAGGGTCTGCAGTAGTGATGGTATCGATTATCGGTTTCATGGCATTTGTAGCCGGTCTGCCTTTTAGGAAGCTATTTTTGGCCTCGACGGTTGTGATGATTATAATGCTGTCGGCAATAGCTATCAGTCCATACAGGAGAGATAGGGTCTCTACTTTTCTAAATCCTACCGCTGATTGCCAAAATGAGGGCTATCAGGCTTGTCAGGCTCTAATAACAGTAGGATCAGGCGGTTTGTTGGGAAAAGGGCTTGGCAGGAGCGTACAGGCCTATGGTTATCTTCCAGAGGCGGCTAATGATTCGATTTTTGCAATAGTATCTGAGAAATTCGGGTTTATAGGAGCTACATTAACGATAGGTGTGTTTATCGGACTCTTTAGACGTATAAAATCAGTTGCACAAAGAGCCTCAAATGAATATTCTAGACTTATGGTAAGTGGGATATTAGCTTGGCTCAGTGTCCAGATGGCAATAAATGTTGGTGCTATGATAGGGCTTTTACCGCTAAAGGGTATAACTTTGCCATTTGTTAGCTATGGTGGAACGAGTGTAATTTTTGTGATGATTGCAGTTGGGATAGTATTTCAAATATCTAGGTATACAGATTTAAGCAAACCCTCGAGAGCAAGAAGGAACTCTGGGAAATCTAGTTTCAACGAATCGGCGGTATCTAGGCATTCCACCAATCGTAAGTGGGGTAGAGCATGACAATATTTCTCGTCGGAGGAGGTTCTGGAGGCCATTTAACCCCTCTTGTGGCCGTAGCTGAAGCGTTAAAAAGTTCCGACAGCAGTATAAAAGTTATCCATATCGGTCAAAAAAATGAGGGACTTCAGGATTTAGTTAAAAATTCAAAAATAGATGAATCTTACGGTATTTCAGCGGGTAAATTTAGACGTTATCACAGAGAAAGCTTCTTTAGCCGGATAACAGACGTTAAAACCCTTTTCTATAATGTTAGAGATTTCTTCAGATTTTTTGTTGGAATAGTCCAAGCATGGCGCTTAATAGGCAGACTAAAACCAGACAGCATATTTCTAAAAGGCGGATTCGTAGGAGTGCCAGTTGGTATAGCAGCCAGATTAAGGAAAATTCCCTATATAACTCATGATTCTGATGCTATACCCGGACTTGCGAATCGTTTATCGGCAGGTAAGGCCGTATATAACACAACTGCCCTTCCAACTAATAACTATCCATATAACCAGTCAAAATCAATACAAGTTGGTATACCTTTGCAGCCAGAATATAAAATTGTATCCGAAAAAGATAAGCTTAGGTATAAGAAAAATCTAGATCTAAATCCCTCTCACCCTGTAGTTATTGTTGTAGGAGGAGGGTTAGGAGCTCAAAAGGTAAATCGTGGAGTTGTTCAGGCTAGCCACCAGATTCTCGAGGATATCCCTAACATTACGCTAATCCATTTAACTGGAAAGAAGTTATATGAAGAAACAAAAGAACTCTACCTAAAAGCTTTAACAAAAAAGGGATTCCGCCAAGTTAAACTAATTGATTTTAGTACAGAATTGTATAAATTAACTTCAGCTGCAGACTTGATAATAAGTCGTGCTGGTGCTACAAATATGGCTGAATTTGCTGCCCAAGCAAAGGCTTGTATAGTCATTCCCAATCCAGTTTTAACTGGAGGGCAGCAGCTTCGAAATGCTGATATATATAAAAAGAATAACGCTGCCATAATTATGGATGAAGATAGGCTGGAAGGGCTAAGTGACCAGGTGGAGCACTTATTAAATAACTCGGATATTTTGAAAAAACTCGGTATTGCATTAAATAAGCTTTCCGTAGACAATGCAGCGGGTAAAATAGCTGATATACTAGTAGATATAGCCAAATAGTATACCCCGTGAGGATGACAGTAAATGATTTTTAAAAGTAAAAGAAGTAAGGCTAGAAGGCCTAAACTGAGGACTGGTAGACGGGTGTCTGTGACTAGTTATTACACGCCTAAAAAAACGTCTAAAAATGATAATAATAGCAGTAAGCCTAAAGCAAAGTCTACAAAAAATCGAATCAGTAATTTCGTCTCTAGGCTAACCAGCTTGCTTTTGGTTGTGGTAATCGGAGCGATGTTGATATTTGCTAGTACTTTGTCGAATAATCCAGTTGTTCAGCTTAGCAAAGGACAGTTTAATTATCATAGTAAGTCCGAGTATAGTTTAGCTGCAAAAAATATTCTAGAGAAGTCACTACTCAACAAAAGCAAGTTATTTTTTAGGAGTGCTTCATTTGAGAATTCTATGCAAGAAGAATTCCCAGAAATCAAGCACATTGACGCTATCCTTCCCTTAGCGGGAAGGGATCTTACAGTATCTATATCAGTCTCCAGTCCATTTGCTATCATCCAGAATGGCCAAAATAAAATGATAATGGATGGCAAGGGAGTAATAGTTGATAAATACACAACAGTACCAGGGTCTATTCACTTACTGACTATAAGTATGGCTCAGGAGTTATCTAGCCTCAAACTAGGCTCAAGAGTTATGACAAAAGAAGAAGTTGGGCTGTTACAGCTATTAAATAGTGAGGTTTCTACTATTACTCTTTCGGGAAAAGACAGTAGCCTGAATATTGAAAGCATTTTGTTAGATGTATCAAACAGGGAAGCAGTTGTTGAGCTAGTTGATACAGGATTCTATATAAAATTAAGTACCTATTCATCTAAAGAAGAGCAAGTAGGGTCGCTTAAAGCAACTTTATTAAAGTTAGACAGGGAAGCTAGCCTACCTTCAAATTATATAGACGTCAGAGTGCCTGGAAGGGTGTTTATTAAGTAGTATAAAAAGACTTTACCAAGGGAAGAACTAGGGTAGGCAGTAGTAGCCAGTCCCCCGGGTTCCCTACTCTTTACGATGTAGTGTTCGCAAAACGTTCGCATAAATATATAAATACTTATAAAAGTATATAATTAAACAAAAATCAAATTTTGCAAGGGTGGGGGATTATGAACAGGGTAGAAGTAATATAAATAAATAAAATCGTGAAAAAGCAAGGATTTCACATAAGGGCATGTGGATAACTTGTGAAGTGTATGTAACAATAACCACATTACGAACATGCCTATAGGGATATAAAGATTAAGTAAGGGCTAAGTACGCACAGTGAGTAAAACACTCGTTAAATAGCCATAGGCCGAGAGACCCCTACTTTGCAGGGGTATACGAGATCAACTATTTACAACTAAGGCGAGTCGCAAAATATACATTGTGCGACGTAACCTCTGTGTTCGTTTTACGTTCTCTACTACTCTATTTCTGATGACTGTATTTTTAGTATTTCAAATATTTGTACGACCAATTATATTTTTTACTTTACCCCACTGCTCTTTTGTTAAGTAATTCAATATAAGACGTGTCCATACGTATATATTTTGTTTGTGTAAAAATAGCAAAATATAGGTTCGTATATCTTGTTCGTAAAACGTTCATGGTTAGCAAATATCTATCCGTATCTATGATATGAGGCAGGTGGCCCACCGCAACTAGATTAGGAATTATGAACCGTGCTGAGGTAAGGCAGGACCTCTCTATGGTTATCGTCCGATATTTATAGGGTAATTAACACAAGAATCGTCATAAGAAATATAGACGCTCGTTTAGCTATAAATAATTTTCTTTAGGCTACAGTGTATGTGGCTTTAGCAGTTCGCTTGAATTGTTCTTTGCCTTGAAGGTTTAGTAGAATAGTTGTTTCTTTGACGAAGCGCTTTTTTAGTACTCGTTTAACAATTTCGTCTCTGTGTAGAGGCTCTCCAGCCTGCTTTAGGACTTCAGTGATAACGTCGGCTACGGTTCCTTGTTTAAAACCCCACTCCTTTAGAGCATAAATACCTCGGCCTACTAATATAAATCTATTGTCTTTTATAAGTTCGTTGTGAATTGCTTGGGTTGTAACGTCTTTTCGCTTGAAATCTGATCCGGCAATTGATTTAGCTATTTCGCTAAAGTGCATTTGTTTGCCTTTTTCGTACAAGATAACATAGATTTTGTCGCGAATATTCTTTGGGTTAACAGTTGGCCATTTTATTAGGCCCCAACGTCCATTTAATGTAGCAAGATTCTTACTCGTGGACGCCAATGATTCAACTTCTTGTGCATTTGGGTGCCCTACTGCGCCGGCTATCTCTTCAATAGTAACAGGCTTAGCAATATCCTTGATTTTCTTAATAACACTAGTAACCCCTTCCCTAACCGTCTTCTCAGTATATCTTGTCGTAAGAGCGGCGGCCATATAGAAGTTATCGTTCTCATTTACAAAAGTTACGGTAGGTGTTAATCTAGCAAGAAATGCAACTCTGGACTGGTCTATTTTACTATTCTCATCAGTTAGCTTCTCTGCGATAGCACTGATTCTGAGTAGGTTTCCGTTTTCAGATAAAATCTCACCGAATACGGTAGACATCTCAGCAACATGAGGAAGGTCTTTTTCTGAAGCAGCGGTAAGTTTCGTCATTACAGCCTTTTCTAATTGTCGAACTCTTTCTCTGGTGATTCCAAGTAACTCCCCTATCTGTTCAAGGGTTTCTTTTCTATCAAATAGACCAAAACGTCTAGATATAATCTCGCGTTCGCGTTCGCGTTCGATAAAACCTAGAATATCGTTTACTAATGTCTCCACCCGCAATGTTGTATCTGTTGCCTGTGCCATATAACCTCTTCTTTTCATCTATTGTATAATAAATTTTTATAATAGTCAACTACTATTCTTTACTAGTTTTATTGTACCAGTAATTAGCGGATAATGCACATAAAAGGTATGTCAATATTACTACGAAATAAGGCTTATACTTATCCAACTATGTTGCACAGTAAGCCATTACAAAATATATTTTATCTACGGTTAAGATTATTTTTTAGAAGTTTTTTTAGCAGATTTACGTTTTCTTTTTGTGAATCGCTTTTTTGGCGCATTTTTTATAAGAGTTAAACAGTCTTCTTTTGATAATGACTCCGGGTCAGTGTCTTTAGGTATACGGGCATTTGTAGTCCCTTGTTTTATGTACGGTCCGTAAGGTCCGTTAAGAATCTTAATATCGCCGTTATCAAATTCTTTAATAGGCTTTCTTTTCTCGTCTAATTCTTCTATTACTACTTTTGCTTCATCAAGGGTTATAGTTAGGGGGTCATAGTTTTTTATAGAGTAGTAAGTCTTCTCTATCTGTACATAAGGTCCAAACCTCCCGATGTTAGACTTGATATCCTTACCGTCTTTAGTCTGGCCTAACGTTCTTGGGAGTTTAAACATCTCCATAGCTTCAGCTAACTTAATTGTTTCAATCTTTGCCCCAGCTGGTAGAGGGGCAAATCTTGGCTTATCTTCGTCGGTGGCTTCTCCGATTTGCAACATTGGGCCAAAACGACCATATCTTGCTATTACGGGTTTTTTACTTTTGGGGTCGGTTCCCAGGGTTCGAGCTTGTGTACTTTCGCTTCTACTAATATCGTCAGACGCTTTAACTAATGGGCTAAATTTCTTGTTGTAAAATTCAGCAATCATACTGTTCCACTTGGTCTTACCGCTAGCAATGTCATCAAATTCTTCTTCTACTTTTGCGGTAAAATCATAATCTACTATCGGAGCAAAGTTTTTAACCAGAAAGTCTGTCGTAACTTTTGCCGTAAACGTAGGTACTAGCTTGTTACGGTCTGAGCCTATAGCTAGTTCACGTTTTTCTTCAGTGACTTCACCATTAGTGAGTACCAATGCAACAATACTACGTTTTTCACCTTCTACATCTGTTTTTTCTATATAACCACGATCTTGAATTGTCCCAATGGTTGGGGCGTAGGTGCTTGGTCGTCCGATACCAAGTTCTTCAAGTTTCTTAACCAAACTAGCTTCACTAAAACGCGTTGGTGGTTTAGTGAATGATTCTACAGCTTCCATAGAAATTAGCTGTAATTTGTCACCAACTTTAATTGGAGGGATAATCTTATCTTCTTTTCCGCCCCCGTATACTCTCAAGAAACCATCGTATTTTAAGACTTGACCCTTACCTCGTAGTATAAAATCGGTACTACCGATTTTTACATCAACTTCAGTTTTTTCAATTTTAGCCGGTGTCATCTGTGATGCAACAGCCCTACGCCATATTAGCTGGTAGAGTTTTCTTTGCTTCTCGTCATCTCCCGCTACTACGTTTTTAGCGTTAGTAGGTCGAATTGCTTCGTGTGCCTCTTGGGCATTTTGGCTTTTTGTAGCAAATTGTCTGAATTGATGGTAATCGTTGCCAAATTTCGCCTTTATATATGTAGCAAAGCCAGAAGTCGCTTGCTCGGATAAAATCGTACTGTCCGTCCTCATGTAGGTGATATGGCCATTTTCATATAACCTCTGAGCAAGAACCATCGTTTGTTTTACCCCATAACCTAATCTGTTGGAAGCTTCTTGTTGGAGTGTGCTGGTCGTAAATGGGGCTGATGGATTTCTGGTTCCTGGTTTTTTAACTACATCAGAGACTACAAATTCTGCCGTTTTTGCGGTTTCAAGCAAACCATTAGCCTCTTTAATTGTAGATAACTGTTTAGTTAGGTCGGCTGGTAATTCCTCGTCGGTCGATGTCTGCAATATCGAAGAGACTTTTACAAATTGTCTGCCCTTATAATTAGCTATTTCTTCTTCACGCTCTTGGATTAATCTTACGGCAACGGATTGTACTCTTCCAGCGCTAAGTCCTGGGCGAATCTTTTTCCATAACACCGGACTTAATTCATAGCCCACCAGTCTATCTAGTACCCTTCGGGCCTGTTGGGCATCTACAATATCATTGTTGATAATTCTTGGGTTTTTTAGGGCCTTTTCTATAGCGGGTTTAGTTATCTCATGAAATACAATTCTGTTTGTCTCGTTACCTTTAAGCTTAAGAGCTTGGCACAAATGCCAGGATATTGCCTCCCCTTCTCGGTCTTCATCACTTGCTAGCCAGATTGTTTCTGCGCTTTTGGCGAGTTTTCTTAATTCTGCAACAACCTTTTTTTTGCCAGCACTAATTTCATAAGTGGGAGCAAAGCCATTCTCTTTATCGATACTTATGCCTTTTTTAGGTAAATCCCTAATATGACCAAAACTACTTTTTACTACATAGTCTGGTCCAAGAAACTTTTCTATTGTTCTAGCTTTTGCCGGGCTCTCCACGATTACTAGATTTTTTGCCATTTTAGTCATTAGCGTTTAGTATACCTTATTTACTTGCGAATCCAAGAGCCTTAGCCTATATCATTAACCTCTCGATTGCAAATACGCTACTTTATATGCCAAGATCCGATTCCGTTTGATTCTATTATACCGTTAATTTCTAGCATAGTTATAGCTAGTTGGAATTCTTGGGTGTTTAGCTTTGTGTCAATCTGTATTTCTTCTGCTTGAGTAGTACCACCGGCTAAACTCTTCAAAATTGCTGTTTGCTTCGGAGTGTCTCCTATTAGTAACTGCTTAGGGCGCTCTAGATTAAGTTTTAAATTTAACTGCAGCAACTTCAACACGTCATTTACCTCAGTTACGATATTTGCTGATTGCTTCAATAAACTGTTGGTTCCCGCGCTCATTGGGCTATTTACGTTCCCAGGAACCGCCAATATTGGGATGTTCATTCTTCTGGCGTGCCCGGCGGTATTTAAACTGCCTGAGAGTAGTGCTGCTTCGGGGATAACTACAACATCACTCAAGGCAGCAATTATCCTGTTGCGCTCATGAAATTCTTTCTTTCTGGGTTGGTGATTGTCAGGATATTCACTTAGCAGAGTTCCACCACTGTTTATTATCTGCTTTGCGATAGGCATATGTGTGGCAGGGTAGATGTTATTGATTCCGCTTGGTAATACCGCGATTGTTTGCCCACCTACTTCTAGGCAAGCCTTATGTGAAATAGTGTCTATTCCCAGCGCCAGCCCGCTTACTATAACTATTCCCTGCTTGGCTAGTCCAAAAGCAAGAAGCTTTGTCGTATATATGCCATAAGGTGTAGGCTTTCTAGTTCCAACAATAGCCACCATTGGTTTGTCTTTATAATCAGGAAAATCTAATCCTTTGTAAGTAAGACTCTTTGGCGGTCTTTTTAAGCGATTTAACTTCTTTAAAAATGTATCTGTAATAGTTATTTTGTTCATGATATATATTTGATTATCATACAAGATTGTAAAATAGTATTGACTTTAGGACATAAATTTGCTAGAATTACAACTTGTAAGCATCGATTAAGATGCATTACGTACCTTTACCCCTAAATTCTATCACTAATTGTCGATAGAGTTTAAACAGTTTTAGAGTTTTGTGATTTGTCGTAGTTACCCTCCACGTCACTTTGCTTCCTACTTCTATTAGTAGGGGCTCTAAAACAACCTATTCCCTTTAACCCCGTATGCCAACCTCGTTATATTTTGAGCTTGGTCATAACGGACAATCCTTATTGTGTGGGCTCTAAAGCTACTTTTGCGAGATAGCTTTAGGATAAGCCTTCAAGGTGGGTTGAAGGGTGTAATTTTGGGATGTCCCTTGAGTGACGTCCCTTGATATGAGCCTACAGCGGTGCCCACCCCCTCTGTAGGCTCTTATTAATTTACAGACATTCCAAGCGGTGCCTCAGTCACGTCCCGTGACCTCATTTTCATACTTAAAACAAGTTTAAGATCTGAAAAGTTCTCTTGCAAGCTGCCACAGACAGTTTTCACCCTCTGTACGTCTAATTTTATTGTAGGTCCATAATATACTTGATATATAGTCATAGTTATGCTATTATATAACAATGAATAATTCAGAACACCTATATTACAGAGCCTTGGATGCAAGCCGTAACGTAGTTAATGCTAAGAGTTTCGCTATGTGGGATATGGCATTGGCTGTACAGAGTACGGTTGTTTTCGGTTGGTTAAACGCGATTCAAGAAGATATAGATAAAACTGGCGCAGAGCCCCTTAGTAATGGATCAATGACAGGAATTTTGTTAAATACCGTTCCTCTCGATTGGAAGGGAGCAGCAGTTGCAGTAGGTGCTTTTGCTATTACGGACGCCGCTCAAAGAGTACGTAATGCCGATAAAGACACGCAAACTATCCAATCAGACCTAAACGCATTTAGCCAAGGTGTTGAAATACTTCCATTTACAAGAAGACAGAAAATTATCAAGAAACTTGGTAGAACTGCTAGCAGGACAGCCATTACTGGAGCTGCTATGTACGGTGGCTACAAAATTGGTGAAGGCCTAGAAGCTACTCAGGCTTTAGGCACTCAAGTCACACTGGGAGCTGGAGCGTTCGTATATGCACATACATACGGAAAGCTCAGAGATTTTAAGCAGAGTAGAAGACAAAGACGAATGTTTAATAATGCCAAACCTGGTGATTTTATCGACGTTACTCCTAATGAAATACCAAAAGAAACTGGTCCCTTCCCTATTTTGACAGAGGCATATGTTTCTCAAGAAGATCAAAAATTCTACGATGCAGTACGTGATTTTAAGGAATCTTCAGAGTAGTTTGTCCGCACTTATAAGCTAAGTTATAGCGGTTTTGTTTATCTAACCGTAATGCTGTATAAATAAGTCCTATGAGCGAAGCTGTAATTGATAACCAACTAGGTAGAGAGTACTATGAGAGGTTTTTATCTGGGAAAATTAAGATAAATCCACGAGTACGCTCTGTAGCAGAAAGGTTCCTAACACGGTTTGTATCTATTAATTACGGGTCATTAGTAACGCTAAACGAATCTGGAGTTGGGATTGAAGAGAATCCAGAACCAGCTATATTTTGCGTTAATCATAGGTCTTGGTTGGATATCCCCTTGAGTGCTAAGGTTGCGCGTGAGCTTGGCTTTGATACTACTACTTTTCCTATGAAGGCAGCCTTGGCAAGAAAGCCCTATACCGGTGTTTTGCATCGTTTAGGGGGGGTAGGTGTTGGTAGGGGTACAGAAGATAAAGAGGGCCTACTTAGAGTATCCAATTATAGTATAGATCAAGGCCTTACCCCTTTATATTACGGTGAAGGAACTAGAGTTAGATCTATTGATAAACAAGGCGATCTTGTTAATACAAGGAAAATACAAAAAATACGCCCCGGCGTAGCTGTTCTATCTTTATCGAGTGGTGTGGATGTTATCCCAGTTAGTTTGGCGGGTACAGCAGACGATGATGAATCGTCTAGACGAGCTCCTTTTATAGCGGTTGTCGGTGAGCGCATTAGCCCTTTTAAGGGATTTATTGGACAAACTGGAGAAGAAATCTGTAGCGATCCTGGTCCAGTCCACTTCATGTGCAATGAAATAAAGAACAGCTTACAGCGCGGCCTTGATAAAGCCTATGAAACCCGAGAAACGTATCTCCTAGAGTCTTGACAAAATATTACGCTTGTGCTATTATATAGTTATAATTAGAGGTGTTTATGCAACGAGATGGAATAAATGAATCAAGAAATGTCTTTAGCCCTCCATTTAAAGTACCCTTAAGCAGACAAGAGGCTGCCGGAAGAGCTGATTCTGCACCGATAATACCTGTGGAATTATTGCATATAAGTGACGGTAACCCTAACGAAATAAACTGTGTAACCAATCTGTTGGTGCCAAAAAGTGAAAATATGTCAGTAGAAGAAGCTAGGCAGGCCGTTGAGGATGCTTTCGCTTCTACATTGGTCCAGTAGATAGCTAAAGGGTTACGGTGTGCTCTGATAATTCGCCTGCTGTAGCTTCATCTAAGAGGCTATTAGCCTCTTTTATAATTTTTGGCAGTAACTCTTGTTGAGCCTTGGGAAAGTCTTGCAATACAAAGTCAGCTGTAGGCATTTTTTGGGGTTTTTTTGGTCCGATTCCGACTCTTATTCTTCCGTAATCTTCACCTAAAAGGGCAGAAATTGATTTAACACCGTTATGCCCTGCGCTACTTCCACCAATTCTAGTTCTGATTGTGCCAAAATCTATAGCAAGCTCGTCGTACACAACAATAGTATCTTGATTATAAACTCGGTAGTATTTTTGAATTTTTTGGGCTGCCTCGCCGCTGTTATTCATAAAGGTCGTAGGCTTTGCCAAAATTACCCGGGTACTGCCAATTTGGCCAGTAGAAATCTCTATTTGTAGGTCTTTTTTAAACGTCCAACCAGAAAAATCGTGAGTAGATTGATATGTGTCTAAGACCATAAATCCTAAATTGTGTCGGTTATTTGTGTATTCCTTACCAGGATTTCCCAGCCCAAGTACTAAAAGGGTCTTGGCATCACCAACCGTATAGTACGGCAGTGCCATCTCAAAGTTAGTCTTTTGCCTGTCAAATAATCCCATACGTATTTAGTATAGAGTATCAGGTGATAAGTATAAAGCGCTTCATTATTGGCTCTAAGAGGTCAATTTTCCTGAACTTTTTCTTTTTTAGATACTCTATCTCTGTTGCCGTTGTTTTTGAACTTCTTTTTATCTTCCGCGTCACGGTCTATAAACCATAGTTGGATTGGGCTTCCTGTGTAATCCCAGGTTTCCCTCATCATTCTATCCATGTGGCGCCTATAACTCCAGTGTAAGAACTTTGTTTGGCTACCAAAAATTTTAAAAGCCGGTATTGGGTTGCCTTCTTCTTGTACCATATATCTGAGTTTTGGCTGGCGGTTTTTTAAACCAGCAGGCGGGTGTCGGTTAACTACTTTTTTAAGCCAGCTATTTAGGGCTACGGTTTTAATGGTTTGTGCTCTTCTTCCAGCTATTTCTAATACTAAATCAAATATGTTTGTAACATTTTTACCGGTTACACTGCTAGTAAAGATTAGCGGTGCCCAATGTACGAATTGGTAATTTGACTGCAGAATTCTGGTGGTACGAGAGTGAAGGTCAAGAATTTTTACTTTTTTCTTTTCTTCTTCTTCATCAGCTTTATCTTCACTTGTATCGTCAGTTGCTTCCGAAGCTTTTGATTCTGGGAACTCTGCATCTCCCTCTATGCTCAAGCTTGGTTTTAAAAGGTCCCATTTGCTAACTACAATTATTAGTCCCTTGCCTGCTTCCTTCACAAGTCCGGCTATTTTCTGGTCCAGTGAGACACTAAGGTCATTGGCATCTACTAATAATAAGCACACATCAGCTTGTTCTATGGCTCGGAGTGCTCTTAATACGCTAAAACGCTCAACTCCTCTTTCAATTTTGCCGCTTCTTCTGATACCTGCAGTATCCAGAAGTTCTAGTTCTCGCCCCATATACCTAACTGTCGTACGGTTAACATCTCTGGTGGTGCCTGCCCTATCGGCCACTATTGCTTGTTGTTTTTTTGCCATAGCATTATATAAAGAGGATTTTCCGACATTTGGCCTGCCCAAAATTGCAATTCTTACCTTGTTATCAGGTTCTGAGATTGTTGCTGCCGGCAAAAGATCTTCTAGGGCATCTTCTAATTCATCAAATCCTCTTTTTTGAGTTGCAGAAGTCGCTATTAATGGCTTTATTCCAAGTTTTTCAAATGATTTCAGCTGGCTTTTCGTAGTTTTGTCGGCTTTGTTTACAAGTAAAATAAGATTTTTGCCGCTTTTAAAGGCTAGTTTAACTACTCTGCGGTCCTCAGATGTAATCATAGTCGATCCGTCTACTGTAACTAAGATAACATCGGCACTGTGGGCTGCCTCTGTGATTTGGTCTTGAATTGTGAGTTCAAAATCATCTTCTGCAGTTTTCATTCCTGCTGTATCTACTAGCCAAAATTGCTTTCCGGATCCTAACTCAGCCTTAGAAGTAATTGAATCACGGGTGGTACCTGGTTCGTTTGCAACAATTGCCTCTCTTCTGCCAATTAGAGCATTGAATAGGCTAGATTTTCCTACGTTTGCTCGGCCTACGATAGCCACAATACTTGCTTTACTCTTCGACATTATGTACTACATTATAACAGAGGTCGTTAAAAAACGTTATTTTCGCTTATTCTGCAATTTTATGTTTACCCAAAGGAATACTTCCAAGCTTGTATTTATCAATAGATGTGCGGTGAAGCGATAGGACTTGGTAGTGCAACTTGTCAAAGGTACGTCTAATTTGCCTATTCCTGCCCTCTCCTAAATCCAAGGCATAATTAAGTGAAGATATTTTGCTGATATGTAAAAATTTACTTAACCTTTCATCGCCAATATCAACACCTGCAATAAGTTGCTCTAAATGCTGTCTAGATATTGGCTTATCAAGGGCAGCTATGTAGTGTTTTTTCTTTAAAAAACTGGGGTGTGTTAATTGTTGCAGTAGTGTTCCGTCGTTTGTTAATATTACTAATCCAGAGCTATCTTTGTCTAGTCTTCCGGCAATGTTTAGACCTCTGTATTTAGACGGAATAAGCTTATAGATAATTGGGCTTCCCTGGCCGTCTCTACTGCACACATATCCTGTCGGTTTGTTCAAAAGCAAAGTAATACTTGGTTCGTTTAGGTTACTTAAGGCAACACCGTCTAACTCTACGCTATTGTCAGATGATACATCCAGTCCTGGTGTAGCAAGCTTTCCATCAACTTTTACTCGCCCTTCAGAAATAGCGCTGTCGGCTTTTCTGCGCGACAATGTCGAAGTGTTTGCAATGTATTTATTTAAACGCATTCTAAGTATCAGTTTACACTAGTACGATTTAGCAGAGAAAAGTATTGACTATAAAGATATCAAATTTGGGTCGTCTGTAGCTGTAGTCTGTTGATTTACAACTCCGTCGATATTAGTTCCATCGGCTTGTGGAGCGGCAGTTTGCGTTGACTCCGTTGGTGCTGGAGAAATTGGAACTGGTACGGCTGCTACAGGATTAACGGTATTTTCAGCTGTTGCCGGTTGTGGTGCCTGTGAAGCGGTAGCTGCGGGGGCTGCTACGTTTTTCTCTGCTTGTTCCTTCTCTTCCTCTATTTTTAATAGGGCTTGCAGGTCTGGTTTGTCAGTCTCTTTACTAATCGGTTCGATAGTTTTTCTTGGAGCTTTTTGCGGTTTACCAGCTCTAGTTGCGTCTGTAGTTGTACTGGGTTCAGTGGTATCAGTTTTAGAGGACGGTTTTGGTATCGATGCAGGCGGAGTTTGTTTGTCTCCTTTAGAGCCGATAAAACTCTCTATCTGAGAAGCAATTGCAGATTTTTCGTCATCTGTGTTGTCTTTGTCTTGCTTAATTGCTGTTGAAGCAATATCAGTAGCATCGGTAGAGCTAGCTTTAGTAGGTGCAGGGTGCGGTACACCTGCAGCTAAATCAATAGGTGCCGGTACTACGTTAGTTGGTGTTTCTGTGACTTCTGTTGCGTTTTTTGGAGCTGTTGGTGTAGTCGGAACCGCTGGAGCTGGCGTAGGTACTGGTGCTGCAACTACTGAAGGAGCAGTCACTGGAGCTGGAGCTGCTGGTGTTGTTGGTGCAGCAGCAGGTGCAGGAGCTGGAGCTGGCGTTGGAACAGGAGTTGGAGTAGTAGCTGAGGCGACTGGGCTAGGTGTAGCCAGAACTGCTGGTGTAGTCGGAGCCGCTGGAGCTGGCGTAGGAGTAGGCACAACAACTGGTGTTGGGTTAGCCGGTTTAGCGCTAGCATTTACAACTGGCGCCACAGCGGCTGGAGTAGTACTACTAGTATCTACAGGTTTTACAGCTGTGCTTTCAGGAGGGTTGTGCGGTATGCCTGCGCTGTCATCACCTAGGACTTCCCTAGCGACTTTTGCAACATCCTCAAGCGTAACTTGAGATTTAACAAGGTATCTGTCTGCTCCCAATTTGTTGGCTCTATCTTTATCTTCAGCTTGGCTTAGGGCGGTCATCATAATAACTTTTGTGTTTTTTGTCTCTTCGGTAGATCTAATTATATCTAACATATCAAAACCACTGATTTTCGGCATCATCACGTCAGAGATTATTAGGTCTGGGCGTTCTTTCATGGCTACAGATAAAGCTTCCTCGCCATCTTTTGCAGCTACTATTTCGTAGCCTTCTGCTTGAAGTCTTGCTTCGTATATTTCTCGAAGATTATTGTCATCTTCTACCAGTAAAATTTTTGCCATTACGCTGCCTTTGCCCCCTTAGTGTTTTTGTAGTTAACCATAATTAGTATCATTGTACCATTTTTTTCTCTGAACTCTGAACACTGTTAATCGGATTTACGCTGCTGTCTTGTTTAAGCTGTTCTTGTATAGCTGCCTGGGCCTGTGTATTATTTACTCTCGGCAAGTTTATGTAGAAGGTGCTCCCGACCCCTACTTCGCTCTCAGCCCAGATAGTACCGCCGTATAATTCCACGATCTTTCTGCTTATAAATAGCCCTAAACCAGTGCCGCCGATTGTTCTAGTTGCAGAATTATCTACCCTGTAGAATTTCTGGAACAAGTGCGGTATATCTTCTTTCGGAATTCCTGGACCAGTGTCCTGAATATGAAATTGCACGACGGTATCATCAGCAGTAATACCGATAGAAATTTTTCCAGCTTCAGTATATTTCACAGCGTTATCAAATAGATTTGTAACGACTTCCCTAAGTCGGTCAGGGTCCACGGTGGCGTACATCATAGGTGCAATTGTAGGGTGATTATTAGGTACGCCTTTGATTAGTTCCATTTGTAGTCCTTTTTTCTCTGCGGCAAATCTTAAATCATCTACTAGCTTATCTAAGAAATCTCCAATGTCGGTAAGAACTGGATGACTGGTTAATCGTCCATCTTCTGCTTTAGCGCTAGTAAGTAAATCTTGAAACAGCTTTCCTAGGTGTTCTGTGCTGGAATGGGCTTTTTCTAAGAATCCCAGAGCCTTATCGTCTATAGTTGATACTTTGTCGTTCATTGCTAAGGCCAGATACCCCTCTATGGCCGCTACAGGAGTACGCATTTCGTGACTAGCGGTGCTAATAAAGTCTGCTCGTTGCTTTTCTTCTTTTCTTTGGACGTCTACGTCTCTGAACACGCCAATCGCAGCAGAAATTATCCCGCTACTATCTATAAGTGGCGATACACTAATGTCGACAGCTACGCTTTTATTGGATTTTTGAGATATAAAAGCCCTAGAATCACGAATGGTGTTCTTGTTTATGAATACTTGGTAAAAAGGATGTGCTGTATCTTCATAGGGTTTGCCCTTATCATCTACAAGTTTTATTACAGATCTGTAGTCAATACCAAGGGCTTCATCCTCGGCCCACCCTGTTAGCTTAGCAGCAGCAGGATTAAAGAGCTGAATAATATTTTGGTTATCAACAAGTATTACTCCATCATCGATATTATTAACAATTAGATTGGACTTATTTTTTTCGTCGCGCAAAGATTTAGAAAGCTCACTGCCCCCTTTGTTATTGTTTGAACTGCGTTTTGAAAATATACCCATAGAATTACAATATGATTGCGCTAATGCTTCAGCCTCATTATGCCTGTTTTATAGATATATCTCAATAGCCTTTTGGACTCTAGCTTACATCTGGTCAATAAATTGACCGGGTTCGCCATTTTTTAAAGCGGACAAAGAGTGGTGTAAAAAATCGCAGCGGGCGGGAAGAACATCCATTCGTTTTCCCGCTTTATGCTGACCTGGCAACAGCTTTATTTAGCAACTATCTCGTTTTGTTATACAGAGTCTGCAAGGACTTAAAATATTGTGCCGTAGAGAACTCAAGAGCTTTGCAACATTTCAATAGGCTTTCTAAGCTGCAATC
>CAYVHE010000012.1:0-18563 GCA_964451085.1 uncultured Candidatus Saccharibacteria bacterium
TGCTAAAGATTGTATTAGCGATGAAGCAAAAGAGACTGCTGCTAGCCTAAAGACAGGTGAGGTATTATTGTTAGAAAATCTTAGATTTTATAAAGAAGAAAAGGCTAACGATACTGATTTTGCAAAGAGACTGTTAGAAGTAAGTAACGCTGAAATTTTTGTCCAGGATGGATTTGGGGTTGTGCATCGTTCACACGCTAGCACTGATGCTATTACTAAGCTCGTAATGTCGGTATCTGGGTTATTGTTAGAAAAAGAAGTAGATACAATTACCAATGTTATGCAGGAACCTAAAAGACCTTTAATGGCGATAATTGGTGGAGCAAAAATTGGCGATAAGATTGATATTATAAACAAATTTATAGAAATTGCCGATGTGGTTGTAATTGGTGGAGCTATGGCTAATACGTTTTTATCTGCGCAGGGTGTTGAAGTAGGAGAAAGCTTGGTAGACAGTACAGAACTTGATGTGGCACAAGATGTAATAGATAAAGCAAGAACAGAGGCAAAAAAGCGTAAATTTATATTCTATATACCACAAGATGGAGTTGTATCAACAAAGATCGATAAAGAAACTACCACAAGAATTGTTGACTGGGACGCCCACGTTATTGCAGATATAGAGGCATATCCCAAAACTCCAAGAGAATCATCTGGAAAAGTTGCAAAACACGAGAAAATATTAGACATTGGCCCTTTTTCTGGCGCCTTTATTGCAGGAGCAATGCAGCTTGTCGGTACTGTCGTATGGAATGGTACTATGGGCGTTTCTGAGATACCAGCTGTGCATGGTCCAATAGGTCCTTTCTCTCACGGTACGGAACTAGTGATTGACGGTTTAGTAGGTAAATACGGCAATAAGCCTTTCAGCCTGCTTGGGGGAGGCGACACAACAGGGTATATTGAGCACGAAGGCTTAGTAAAAATGTTTAATCACGTCTCTACAGGCGGAGGCGCAAGTCTTGAGCTAATGAGCGGTAAAGAATTGCCAGGCGTTAGCCTTTTATGGGATAAATAAGGTAATATAAGCTTATGCGTAATAATCGTAAAATAATGATAGCTGGTAACTGGAAGGAACATCTTAATGCTTCCCAAGCCAGCATATATATGCACAGGCTGGAAGAATCAATTGCCATTAGACAAAGTATTGAAATAGTACTATTCCCGAACGTTATGGTATTGCAACCCTTAAGTGTAAACCTTGACAGAAGAAAATTTCGATTAGGCGCCCAAGATGGATATTTTGAAGATGCCGGAGCTTACACCGGTGAGGTTTCCATGGCTATGCTAAGAGATCTTGTACATTACGTTTTAGTTGGTCACTCTGAACGGCGTCATATTTTTAACGAAGGTGATGACATAGCTGCAAAAAAGATGCAATCTGCTGTAAGAAATGGGATTATGCCAGTACTGTGTATTGGTGAGACCTTACAGGAACGGCTAGCAAAAGAGACTAAGCAGATTTTACATAATCAGATAACTGCAGGGTTAATGCACCTAACAGCCAGAGAAGTTTCTGCCTCGGTCATCGCTTATGAGCCTGTTTGGGCAATAGGTACCGGAGAGTTTGCAACACCTGAACAAGTTTCAGAAGCTATTACATATGTACGAAAGCAGGTAGAAAACTTATTTGGCAAGAGGACTGCAAATTTGGTCAGAGTATTGTACGGAGGAAGTGTTGACGATCAAAATGCCTACTCTTACCTAAGTTTGGACGGGTGTGACGGAGCGTTAATTGGTGGAGCAAGCCTAAAACAGAATCAATTTGCTAAAATAATAGATAGTGCCTATCAAATTCAACAGGAAAGACTATAAAATGGCTGACGATGACAAAAAAGTGTTTGATGTAGCAAAACCAGGATCTTCCAAGCCGACAACTGGGACAAAACCTATGGTGATAGGACATAAATCTTTAGCTCAGGACCCGTCGATAAACGTCAAGGCATCAGAAAATCCACCAGTGGAGCCTAAAACCACAGATGATAATATAGTAGATTCTAAAGTATCTGCACCACCCTCGCAAAAAAAGAGAGTTATTGTACCGTTGTCTGATACAACTAGTAACACGGAGGATAATAAGGCTGATACTGAACAGAAACCGTCCAGCTCTTCCGAGGTTGCAGAAATCAAAAGTAGTACCCCTGATAGCACTAACCTGCAGAGTGTAGACGAAACTACCTCGGTTATTGATAAAAAAGACGCCCCTAAAGATAAAGAAAAAGATGCCGGTGATATTCAACTGGAAAGAGAAGAGCACTTACAAGAGCTAATTAAGAGTAAAAAATATGCTGTTAATATAAAAGAAAAGCGATCGTTTGGTCTGAAAACATTTATATTAACGATTCTTGGTATTACAATCTTGGGGGCAATAGTAGTAGTATTGCTGATTGATGCTGACATTATAGATTTAGGCATAAAGTTGCCATTTGACTTAATAAAATAGTACAAGGAATAATCATTCTTCAGTTGGTATAATGAGTGTGAAGTGATAGATGTATTAGCAGGATTAAACAAAGAACAGCAAAAGGCGGTCCTTAAGACAGAGGGGCCGCTTCTTATTCAGGCCGGCGCAGGTTCTGGTAAAACCAAGACCCTAACTCATAGGATTGCTCATATACTAGATTCAGGGCTGGCAAATAATAGCGAGATTTTAGCTGTTACCTTTACCAATAAAGCAGCTAAGGAAATGCGTGAGAGGATAGCTTTACTGATTGGAGGAAACGCGAATAACCGCTCATTACTTCCATTTATGGGGACTTTCCACGGTGTATGTGTAAGAATTTTACGCCAAGACGGCGAACATATCGGAGTATCAAAAAACTTTGTAATTTATGACGAGTCTGACCGTAAAGCGACAATAAAACAAGTTACAAAAAAATTAATGATTGATGAAAAAGCCTATTCTCCAAGGTCCATTGCCGGCTATATAAGCAGCGCAAAAAATGAGGCCTTGTCAGTTGCTGAATATTCTAATAAAGCATATAGCCCTGGCCAAAAAGTAGCAGCTGATGTTTTCCCTCTTTATCAAAAAGCATTAAAAGATGCAGGGGCTCTGGATTTTGATGATCTTATTTTAAAAACTTTGCAATTATTCAAGTCAGTAGATCAGATAAGAGATAAATGGCGAAATCTATTTAAATATATAATGATTGACGAATACCAGGACACCAATAAGGCTCAATATCAGCTTTTAAAATTACTTACTAATTCTAGCAACAATATCATGGCTATTGGTGATGATTGGCAATCCGTGTACTCGTTTCGTGGGGCAGATTATCGGAATATACTAAACTTTGAAAGAGATTATAAAGATACGACTATTATTAAACTAGAGCAGAACTACAGGAGTACAAAACCTATATTAGACGGCGCTCATGCAGTTATCACAAAAAACAAGCATCGTAGTGATAAAAAACTCTGGACCGCTAAAGAAACAGGGAAGCCTATTCAGATAGTTTCTGTAGGGACCGGAAGGTCTGAGGCTGAATCAATTGTCAGACGCATAAAAGTCGCTATTGATAGCGGATTTAGGCAAGCCAAAGATTTTGCAGTTTTATATCGCACCAACGCCCAGAGCCGTGGTATAGAGGAGATATTCCTACACTATGGTATCCCGTATAGGATTGTTGGAGGCAGACGATTTTACGACAGGAAAGAAATAAAAGACATTATGGCCTATCTGAGATACATTTATCAGCCGGCCGATAGAGTAAGCTTTGAGAGAATAGTAAATGTTCCTTCAAGGGGTATAGGCGCAGTTAGTATTAGGAGATTTTATGACTGGCAAGAAGAACAGGATATAACACTTCTTGAAGCGCTTTCAAGAGCACAAGAAGTACCTCATCTGCCTAAAAAAGCAGTTGTTGGTTTAAGCGAACTTGCCGATATCGTAAAATCAATCCAAACTGTAATGGATGATTCAGCTGTAGTTGGGATTATCGACACATTGCTTAGGCGCACCAACTACATGGATTATTTAAAAGATGGTACGCCAGCTGGAGATGCAAGGCAAGAAAACGTCAAAGAGTTACTTAGTGTAGCAAAAGAGTATACAGAGATGGGTCTAAGTGGCTTTTTAGAGGAAGTGTCTTTAGTAAGTGACATTGATACTGCAGATTTTGGTGATTCTGCCGTAACGCTTATGACGCTACACGCCGCTAAAGGTTTGGAGTTTCCTGTGGTTTTTATGACAGGAATGGAGGAGACAGTTTTTCCTCATAGCCGAGCGATGTATGACCAGTCCGAAATGGAAGAGGAAAGAAGGTTGTGCTACGTCGGGATGACACGTGCAAAAGAGGAGCTATATATGATGCATGCTGCACAAAGAATGTTGTATGGAGGCACTCAGCATAATCCACCAGCCAGATTTTTGTCTGAAATTTCAGGTGATACAGTACAAGAAGTTGCTTTCCCAACTCACAGCACTAGTAGACACTCTTTTTCTGAGTCAAAAAAACCAGAACTAACTAACTGGACTGAATCCATTGAATCTGCCGGCAGCAAAAGCTCTAAAGAGCCTCGCTATGTAGAAGAGTTTCAAGAAGGAGACTCAGTAGAGCACTCTTTATTTGGCAGAGGTGTCGTAGTTGAGAAAGAAGGGGATAATGTGGCAATACACTTTAAAGGAAAAGGTACTAAGAAGTTAAATGCGCAGTTTGCACCACTAAAGAAAATTTAAGATGAATATTACAAAATCTAGTAGTTATAGATATTTAGGTAATGTCCTGTTCTTTTTAACCTGGCCAGCAATTTGGTTTTATGCGCCGTTATTCATTAGAGTAAGGGTAATAATTATTCATAAAAATTCCGTACTTCTAGTTAAAAACTGGTATGGTCCAGGAAGTTGGCAACTACCTGGAGGAGGCAGAAAAATAACAGAATCAAGCTTAGAGGCGGCTGTTAGAGAAATTTCAGAAGAATTAAGTATAGACCTTGAGGCAAATGAAGTTAGTATCATTAATAAAGATTCAGTTATCGTGAGGACATGGGGTTTGCTATATAGGTACCAGTTTGCAAGAACTGAATTATCAAAAAGGCCATCAATTAGTAAGTCCAATGAGATACTAGATTATCGTTGGTTTAGCTTAAAATCTAAAGAAGCAGTCAGTAATATCAAACTCTCACGCTCACAGAAGTAAAATGCTATAATGTTTTATAGCTTTCAGCAGTTAAAGCTATACTTTATGACTAAAAAACTAAGCAAGATTTTCAGAAGACACAAGAAGAAGGCACAGAAAAAAGCTAGGTTTTTGTTGAAACACCCGCTTTTAATACCTGTTACGGTATTTTTTACGATAATACTTGGTGGGATGTTCTTGCTCGTATTTCTTGGAGCATCAACTCAGGGAGCCAAGGACTCGCATATTGTAAATGTTTATGTGGATGGTCAAAAACAGACGGTTTCTACCAGAGCTAAAAACGTTGGTGATCTAATTCAGAGACTAAAGATTGATTTATTAAAAGAAGATATTGTCGAACCATCAAAAGAAACTCCTATATTTGAGGACGAGACTCAGGTAAATATATATCGCGCTAGACCAGTTTCTGTAATTGATGGAGACAGGGTGCTTACAATATTAAGCGCTCAAAGAGCCCCACGACTGATAGCTGCAGATGCCGGTTTAGATTTATTATACGAAGACAAGTTGGTCTACAACAATAAAGTTGATGATTCTATCTTGTCAACAAGTACTAATGAGCAGTTTATTGTTAAGAGATCTGTAGAGGTACAGCTTAATGTCTATGGTTTACTGAGAAAAACCAGGACTACAGAAGACAATGTCGCCGAGGTTTTAAAAGAGAATAACATTACCGTTAATGAAAACGAGACGGTCCAGCCTAGTGATCTAGGACAAAAGATTACCAAAGGAATGCTGATATCTGTAAATAAACCCGGGATAACGACTCTTGCTATTACAGAATCGATACGCTATAAAACGGAGACTCGCAGTGACTCTACCTTGCGCTCTGGTCAAACTAAGTTAGAACGTACTGGACAAAACGGAGAGCAAGCCATTATATATGAGATTGTAAAAGAAAATGATGTTGAAGTGTCACGAAAAAAACTTCAAACAGTAACTACCATAGATCCAGTATCAGAAGTTATTCTAAGGGGTACAAAACCTGCAACTTTAAGTTCTAATGTATCGGTATCTTCCGACAAAGCATCGCTGATGGCTGCTGCCGGAATTTCCCCAGCTGATTATCCGTATGTAGATTATATTGTCACTAAAGAATCCCGTTGGCGTCCTGGTGCCATAAACTCGGGCTCTGGAGCATACGGATTGTGTCAGTCATTACCTGCCAGTAAGATGGCCTCTGCAGGAGCGGACTATATCTCGAATCCGGTTACTCAGCTAAGGTGGTGCTCTAGCTACTCATCCCGGTATGGGGGATGGCAGGGTGCGTATAATGCATGGATAGCGCAAGGTTGGTGGTAAAACCTATGAGAGGAGGTGACTCCTCCTCTCATCGCGCGGTACAGTCGAATAAATCGTCTGTTCCGGCTGCTCACCTCCCGAGGCGGAATAGATTTTTACGGAATGAATCCGCAAATAATCTATAATTAAGGAACTGGAACGCAGTTTAGCAATATGTAATGCTCGTGACTCTCACAAGACACGCATAGAAATTACCAAAAAATATTTTGAAGTAGTTAATATAGGTTTGTCGTAAAACAGTCGAATAAATCGTCTGTTCCGGCTACTCACCTCTCAAAGTAGAGTATATTTTTACGGAATAAATCCGTAAAAATATACGATTTACTGAATTAGCCACAACTATTTATTTAAGGATGCTGTTAAAATATACGTATGGAGAAATATACACAGAAATGGGCAGTTGTTTGTTTTTTTGACAGAATATCTGATAGCTTTGAATTTGACGCATCCGATAATCCTTTGCATGCTACAATCGCAGGCGTTTTTTTATTAGATATGAACGGCGATCGGATATTAAAATTGATTGAGAAGTTCGTGGTATTAAATGAAAAACTAATTATAGAGGGCGTACAGATAGTTTCTTGGGGCGAGGGGTTGAAAGTCACACTTATCAAAGAGTCAAAGAACTTTGATGAGCTTTACAGGGATATACAGGTAGGACTGGTTAATAATGGTGCAGTATTTAATGAACCGCAATATTTGCTAGATGGATTTACTCCGCATGTGACTGTACAAAAAGCTATTCAATTAAATCCAGAGCAGAAGTTAGAGGTTCGAAGCATAAGTCTTATTGATATGTACCCAAATAAGGACGGGACAAAGAGGCGAGTGTTAGGTAGTATTCCGCTATTGTGAACTAACAAACTGGCGGCAGTAAGTGCAGTGCTTTGCTATAATTGGATTAACAGAAAGCAGATATGGGACTGGGTGATGAATATTCATAGTTTAAATACAAAAAAGTCATTAGGGCAGCACTGGTTGCAAGATAAGGATATCTTACAGGGGATTGTTGACTCGGCTGAAATAAAAGCAGGCGACAATGTATTAGAAATTGGACCGGGTCTAGGAACTTTAACTGAAGTGTTGCTTAATACTAAAGCAGAGATTTTATCGTTAGAGTATGACAAGGATTTAATTAAAGGACTTGAGCGGAAATTTTCTAATTGCAAAAACTTTGCAATTAGATTTGGAGACATTAGAACCTTTGATTTTAGTAAAATGCCCAAAAACTATAAAATCGTGGCGAATATTCCCTATTACTTAACAAGTAACCTAATTAGATCAATATCCGATAGCGATAATCAGCCGTCGTTAGCAGTTTTGTTAGTTCAAAAAGAGGTTGCCCAAAGGTTATGCGCTGAACCAGGCCAGATGGGAATTTTGTCTGTAATTGCACAATATTTCTTTGAGTGCAAACTTGATATAGAGGTTTCTGCCAAATACTTTACTCCACCGCCTAAGGTTGATTCTCAAGTTGTTTTGCTAACCAGGCGATCAGAGCCATTGTTTGATGTGGACACTGCAGAATATTTTAAGTTAGTTAAAGCTGGCTTTTCTGGCAAGCGCAAAACTTTAAGAAATTCTTTAAGCTCTGGTTTGAATATACCAAAAACAAAATCTATAGAGTTGCTTGGTAATGCTGGAATTGAAGATAATTTACGAGCACAACAGCTGTCTCACTTACAGTGGCATAACCTTTATAGAGAATTTCTAGAGTATAAATAATGGTATAATTAACTAGTTAAGGAGTTAATTATTTCTAGTATGCAACCAAGATTATATTGGCAAATACACAATTTAGCATTTTTGTTAGAAAAACGAGCGGACGAGAGCTTAAAGACCCAGTTAGATATTGGCTTTGCTCAGTATAAGGTGCTAGAAGCTATTAACCAGCACATGTTGGCTAAACAAAACACTATTGCCAAATTGCTAGATCAAACAGAAGCAAGTATTAGTAGACAGATAAAGATATTACAAAAAAAAGGCCTAATTACCGCAGTTGAAGTTATGGGAAACAAAAGAGCCAGAGAGTTAAGCCTTACCCATATTGGTGAGGAAATTGTCAGTCAATCCGAAGAAGTTTTAGATGTTACTCAAGCACAAGTAATTGGTGGGCTGAGTTATCAAGAGCAAAAATTATTTCAAGACCTTTTCGAAAGAATGCTTCTTAAGGCTCGAAATTAAATTTATAAATATTTGTTAGCAAGGTAGGCAAATACGCCGTTTGTCCAACCGAAACCATTCTGTGAAGGGTATACACCGTCTACTGCTGGCTGTTTGGTGTTAACTACATTGTATTTTTCTTGGAATGCCCCGCTTTCCTTATACCAGTCATTGCAGGTCTTGAGCCATTTTTTAGCTATTATTGAAGCTTGCTCAGAATATCCGTATTTTTCTAGACCTTCCAATACGATAAATTGAAGAGGAGCCCAGCCGTTAGGGTAGGCCCATTGGGTTTTTGTAGAGCCAAACAGCGCCGAGTACAAGAAGGTATTAGTGGTGGTTGCTAGCCCGCCAGTCTTATCAAACTTATTTATAACGTCCACTAATCTCTTAGAGTGGTCTTTAGTGGCTAGACCTGACCACATCGTATAGTACGAAGCTAGCGAATAGACACTACCTTTTTTCTTTTCATGATAGTTATAGTCAAAGTAAAATCCTCTGAGCTTGCTCCACATTAGCTTATTAACAGTTTCTTGTCTGCTTTTAGCTTTGGATGTCCATTTTGCTTGTCCCTCAGAGTCATTGTTTATACTTGCGGTTTTAGCAAAATCCATTTCGTATTTAAAAAGTAAACTGTTTAGATCTATCGGTAGATAGTCTAGACACTGTCGTTTAAAACGCGGGGTCATGTCCCAGCCACTTTCGGCTTCCGCTAAGTCATGTAGGTGGTTTATGTCGTAGTACCTACTTAAATTATGGTAGACGTTTCTAGCGTGAGGATGCTTATGGCTCATCCAAACATTTTTATACTCTTGTTTTGCTACATCTATTCGCTCGTTTAACCATTCTAAGGGTTTGTTATATTTTTCATAAACATGAAAGATATAAGTCGTTAAAATAGGTGGTTGAGAGCGGCTCGTAAGATAGTATCGGTTGGCATTAGGTATTAGTCCACATCCTTTGAAGAGGAATATTAGATTGTCTAACATACCGGACACTAATTTTTCATCATTAATTCCTAAAGAGGTAAAGTAACTATCCCAATAATATTGTTCTTCGAATGCGAAGTTGTCATTGCCTAAACTAGGAACTACGTAAGGGTTTGGAACTTGCATCAGAGTATCGTTAACGGATGTATTGTCTCTGGTTAGAGTCTGCCAATATTTGGCAATATGGTCCAAAGCAGGCTGCACGTCTTTTTTAGTGATGATGCCTGTATTATTGTTGCCCATAATTTATAGTTTAGAGATAAAAGCTATATTTACAAAAGATTATTACAAATATATAGCTCAACCAATATGATATATTGGTACCTATGGTTTTAATTGACGTACGAACAATAGAAGAATATAACTCAGGCCATATTGAAGGGGCAGTAAATATCCCATTGCAGGATATTGTATCCGGAAGAGTTCCTAAATATACCAAAGATGCTGAAATTGGTCTATATTGCAGAAGTGGCGGACGATCAGAAAGTGCAAAATTGTATCTAAGCAGACATGGCTTTTCTAACGTCAAGAACTTTGGTAGTATGGCTGATGTTCCACCCGACCTTGATATAATAAGCTAAAGATAAATCAGTAAACAACTACCGGAGGGTTTGAGTAGTATGACAAGAGACGATGCGATAAAAGTTAAAAACTTATCCAAACATTTTGGTAAATTAAAGGCATTAGATAAAGTATCTTTGAAAGCTCAAAAAGGTAAGGTAACTGGGCTTTTGGGCCCAAACGGTGCTGGTAAAAGTACGCTTATTAACGTTATGACTACACTAACTCAGCCTCATGAGGGAGCAGTAGAGGTTGACGGGGTTGACGTATTAAAACATCCCGACAAAGCAAGAACTAGAATCGGCCTAGCAGGTCAGTTTGCTGCAGTTGATGCTTTTTTGACGGGTAGAGAAACTCTAATAATGGTGGCAAGATTATATGGTATGCCTAAAAAAGAAGCTAAAAACCGTGCATCAGAATTATTAGATAGTTTAGGGTTAACAGAGGCTGCCGACAAACAGACTAAAACATACTCTGGTGGAATGAAAAGACGACTGGACCTAGGAGCAAGTTTAGTTGCAATTCCAAAGGTATTATTCTTAGATGAGCCTACAACAGGGTTAGACCCAAGGACAAGATTGCAATTATGGGATATTATTCGAGATTTAGTGTCAAAAGGCGTAACGATATTACTAACCACTCAGTATCTAGATGAAGCCGATGCTTTATGCGATTATATTTACGTAATAGATCACGGAAAAATGATCGTAGAGGGCACTTCAGAACAGTTAAAAAATGGCCTTGGTCAAGATGTTATAGAAATGAAAGTTGCAGAAAAAAGTCTCGACCAAGTAAACAAGATATTGAAAGAAACCTTTAAAAGAGAAGTAAAGGCCGATACACTAACCAGACGAATTTCTTTTCATACTAAGCAAGGTGCGGCAGATTTGCTACTTGCCGCCGATAAAATTAAATCTGCAAAGGTTGCTATAGAGGAGCTAAGCTTACACAGACCTACACTTGATGACGTATTTATGGCAGTTACCGGTGACAAGAACGGAGAAAAAAAATGATTTTATCTGGAGTAAGCAACACCGGGCAGATAGTAAAAAGGAATATAAAAAGAAACTTCCGTATCCCTCAGTTATTGTTTTTTAGTTCTATGCAGCCAATTATCTTCTTGCTTCTGTTCAACTTTGTATTTGGCGGTGCCGTAAATGGGAATAGTGATTCAAGCTATATTAATTTTTTGTTGCCGGGAATTCTGGCGCAGACTGCTCTTTTTGGGGCAATCCAGACCGGTGTTGGGCTTGCTGAGGACCTAGACAAGGGTGTTATTGATAGACTTAGAAGTTTGCCAATCGCAAGGTATGCGGTATTAGCAGGCAGAACACTAGCTGATGCTTTTAGAAATGTGTTTGTAATGGCTTTAATGAGTGCTATAGGGTTTTTATTGGGCTTTAGATTCCAAGAAGGTGTGATCAAGTTTCTTGCTGCGATATTGTTGGTAATTGTATTTGCTTTTGCCTTTAGCTGGATTAGCGCCGTTATTGGGATGCTTGTAAAAGATTCGGAGACAGTTCAGGTTACAGGATTTATGTGGGTATTTCCGATGGTGTTTGCTAGTTCTGTTTTTGTACCTGTCCAAACAATGCCAAGCTGGCTTCAGGTTTTTGCGCGAAATCAACCAGTGACGCAAGTTGTTAACGCTGTTAGACATTTAACCCAAGGTGGAGTAGATAACGGTACAACGTACATCTGGATTACTCTTTTATGGGTGATTGGTATTATTGCTGTTTTTGCTCCTCTGGCGGTCTGGCGTTATAGAAAAATTCAGTAGTATAGTAGTCAGATAAAAGGATATGTCATTTTTAGCTTTTAATTGCATCTACTCTCTGTTAAAATAACATCCTAGTGTGGCTCTTTAGCTCATCCGCCAACTGGCGGAGGCAAAAGCAGAGGCTTGAAGACGCCCAAGGCGAAGCCGGTAGTAATAAGTTGTCCCCTTGGGGACACAGGGCTCATTATCACCACACTTAACAATTTAAACTTAATGTTGCGTGGCTCTTTAGCTCAGTTGGTAGAGCAGAGGCTTGAAGAGCCTTGTGTCCCCAGTTCGAGCCTGGGAGGAGCCACCAACAAAAATGCTCACTGAATAAGTGGGCTTTTTTGTTGGTACTACTTTTTATAAGTTTAGCTCTGTTATCATAAAAGTAGTCAGTCCATTAACACCTATAAACCCGTAGTGAAATATGGGAGGGTTATGCTACTTTTCGTCTTCCTCGGTATATTTACTAGATAAATGCCAAAGCTGACAATCTCTGCATCTGTATACTTTAAGTGTATTCCCTCTTTGATATTCGGTTACTGTCACTGCAGTTTGAGCTTCAGCATTAGTATCAAAAGCCATTTTATTTGCACACTTTCTTTCTTTTGGTTGCATTAAGACAGTTTAACACACAAAACTCTTGTAAAAGCTTGAGCTTTATGAGATAATGTGGTTCATGGGGTTGAAGTTTTTTCGACGCTGGACTTTTACAACTTAGCATGGCAAGCCGGTTGCTCACCGTTATAGGGCAAAAACAATAGATGCAAAAACATCTTTAAGTGATATGGTGAATAGCGTTTTCGCTGGACGTCGTGTCGCACAACCAGCTTTAGTTTAAGCTGGTGACCTACGCTCTCGACATCAGATAAAGAGCAAGGTCTTATATCATCTGATTGCTATATTATCCGCCATCTTAGGGTGATTTTTAAGACTATAAGATTGCTGTATGGATAAATTTTGTCTATTTATATTATTCATACCTAAGAAAACTAAATAGAATAAGCTTGTAGTCATCTAGGTAACGTAAACCAACGGACCGGGGTGTAATCCCCCGCAACTCCACCATGAAAGTAGCTCACTCGTATATAGTGGGCTTTTTTCATGGCATAAAAACGGTTATCTACAAGATGAGAAAACATAATAGCCTGCTCGATTAGCTATGAGTTTGTTTAATAAACAAAAACACTCCAGTTTTTGCTGAAGTGTTGTTTGCTATTAGTCTTTATTGCTCTTCTATCTAGACTGCAGTCCCAGATTAGATTTGCCAGCGCCTGTTTTACGGGTGCCTACCAAGCCTAATTAATCAGGTTTTGCCCTGATATTTGGTTTGAAGTTTTTAAGTTTTGGTTTTTGCCTTGCTTTCAAACTCCATCCATCCTACTTTTTTACGGTAGAATGGTATAGCATCAGGTTTTACCCTTAGCTGACTGTATAATACTCTGTTTTTTAATAAACACAAGCGGCATGTGGATAACTTCTATTGTTTAATCAACTCTTTTGTTGCAACCTGAAAGATTTCACCCGCAACGTTTTTACGTTTGTGTTTGGATTTTTCATATTCTTTAGATAATACAGTCTCTTTCTGTACTAAGTTATCGGCTATAAATAGTATTGCTGTGGAGGGCACTTTAAAATAATTAGATACGGCAAAAACCGTAGCTGCCTCCATTTCTACGCCAAGGTAGCCTTGTTCTGACCATTTTTTTATGAGTTCCCAGGTTTCACCCATCATAGCCTGAAAGGTAATTATTGGACCTCTATGTACGACGTTATCTTTAGATAATGCCTTAGCCAATTTTTGGCTTAATGTTTTGTCTGAGTAGTACTGATTGCTAACATTTGAAGCATAGGCTTTTGCCGAACTCTCTTGCGCAAAACTCCACTCTGGGATTATGATGTCGTTGCTACTACCAGTTTTGCTTAGCCCTCCACAGCTACCTATGAATAAGTTCGTTTTACTACCAAACAAGCAGGCAAGGTGTAGGTACTCGCTCAACAGTGCACTTCCATAGTTCACGCTAACCCAATACTTTTTATTATTTACGGTGTATTCTTTAAGCGATCCAAAAAACTCATGTTTCAAAGTTGTTACAATATATTTTAAATCTAATTTTTTTAGAGCTGCTTCAAATTGACCAAAAGGGTGGGTAGCATATGTTCCGTAGGTAAGCATACCGCTAACAGTGTAGTCTTTAGGGAAATTTAGTAGCCGCCTATATTCATCTGCGTTAAATGACTTATACATACGTTTAATTATACATATAAAACTAAACTAGCAAGTAATGGATATACATTGGCATAAGTATAGCCGCAACTACTAGTTCTACATAAATACCCCAAGGTCGTTCAAAAAATTGTATTTTTTTATGAAATTTAGTAAAAAAGTTTTCAAACTTAAAGCGCATTGAGTGGTTGTATTTAAAGAATAGATAGACCCAGTAACCATCCGGGCTATATGCCACCCAGCCAACCAGAAACATATCCCAGTGTCCTGCCAGTGCCGCAATAAGGGCAAGCGACAAAGCTATTATGACGTCAAATACTACTATTATTTTATAAGTTTTTGACGAGTTTCTCCTATATTATATGATGCCGTAGTGAGGGAACATATCTAGTATAAAATGCGACATAAATGCTAACGGTAGGGCGATTGGCAAAGGTAGGGTTGCCCCAATGATTGCTCCTGTGAATGCGTGGTTTGTTGCAGTCATATCGCTTTAGTATATAACCAAAGTTTCGGTTAGCCTAACAATTCATTAATGAATAAACTTGCCAAACATTGTTAGTAAAAGAATTGTTAGTCCTAAAAAACGTCTAAAGTAATTAACCCCTTGGAAAATTTCTAGCAGAGACCAATATATGATAGCTGCGAAACCTACTGATTTGAAGGCAGCATGCATAGAACCATTTTTAATAACTTTGCTGCCGATTACTCCGAACAACCAAACATAAAGTGGCCAGTTTGGACGTTGCCCGATAACTACTTTCCCAGACTTGTCTCTAAAAATTCTACTTTTAGATAATTTAATATTCATAAACTAGAGTACGCAGTCCTTTGGTTAAATCACTGTCGCTATAATCCTAACATAGATCAACATTCTTTAGTGAAAGTACGGTAATACAAGCTCACCATTGTGTAATTAGTACGCGCTAGAGAGTTGCAAAAGCTGTAGATAACAGATATAATAGACTTCAATTAATTTAATAAAACAAGGCAGGATGAACGCTATGGGAAAACATAGAAACATGCATGGCGCTTCGCGCAAAAGAATTATAAAAAAGAAAAACGCTCGCAAGAAATAGTTATCTTACAGTCCCTTATCCTTTATATTGTAGTAGCTACATCTCGCTATAAAAATTACATGGCACCTAATAGTAACCAGATATAAACGTGTTATATTGTGACTACCGTGTATAATTCAGTTACATGAAAAAGTTCAAGCTTTTATGGATGTTTGTGTTGTTGTTGATTTTGTCTTTAGTTTTAGTCTTTATATTAAAGACTAAAAAATTCAGTAGAGTTAGCCCGAGTACTGTAATACCTTCTGCTACAAACACTCAAAAAGCCTCTCAATCAACCCTACTATATAAGGCAGGACGCGAAGTTGTGTTGTCTAGTCCGGATGGGTACTCTTTAAGTGCAACATATTGGGCAAATATATTAGACGCCACACCGCCTCTAGCCACCGTTATACTTGTCCATCAATTTGGCTCTGACAGACATGACTACGATAGTTTCATACCATTACTACTTTCTAATAAATACTCTGTTTTGGCATACGATATCCGTGGCTTTGGTTTGAGCAGTAATGGTGTCGTGGTTAATTTAGACGATTTTTCTCTTGATGTTTCCGCAGCACTAAATTTTCTAAAGAATCAACCGGTAACAAGCAGTCAAAAAATAGGCATTATCGGGGCTTCGGTTGGGGCAAACGTTGCCTACGTAGCGTCGGGTAGTCAACCAACTATCAGCGCTACTGTTGCTCTATCACCTTCAAATACCGGGCCAAATGGAGTACTCATGGGCAAAAATACTAATGACTTCTCGCCCCATAATATCCTAATTGCTTCTGATCAAAATGAAAAAGCAGACGCAACTTTCATATTTAATAACGCATCTGAGATCAAACAACAAAAAACCTACCCAAATTATGGTCATGGAGTATCATTATTAAAAAGCAAGCAAGCTCAAATCGATATTCTAGATTTTCTCAATGCACTACTTTAGGCCAAATGGCTCATAAGCTCATCGATTAGAGCACTAGGACTTTCAAGACCTTGTTCTTTTGCATTATTAATAGCGGGGCACTGTTTGTCATATTTAGCACTCCATTTCATCATTTCAGTGATTGTTGGTGCCAAATCACGACCCTTAGTTGTTAGGGTGTAGATGTTCTGGCTATGTTTTTTAGCGTCCTTAGTTTTTGTAATAATCCCGTAGCTCTCAAGTTTTACCAGCCTATCAGATAATATGTTTGTCGCTACACCCTCTTTGGATGATATAAACTCTTTGAAATGCCTCTTTTTGAATATCAGCAGATCTCTGAAAACAAGCAATGTCCACTTGTCTCCAAAAAAATCCAAAAAGTAACTTACTGGGCATAGGGAGCGTCTTTTAGTATTTTTCATACTATACATTATATACCCGAAAAAAAGTACTTGCAATATGCAAGTAATATATGTAGTCTTGATAGAACTATTAAAGTTTAATAAATAGAAAATGAGGGCAAAGTGGTAGACAAACTTAATAGGAAGATAAACAAAAAAGTTATATTGGCATTTTTGTCACTCTCGACATTTATGATATTTTTGGATGGAACAGTGGTTAATACTGCTCTACCTGATATGGCTCGTGACTTCACCGCAAGTAACTCAGTATTGCAGTGGATTGTTAATATGTACGGTTTAATATTAGCTGGATTTTTGTTGCTCGCTGGGAGTGTCGGCGACAAATATGGCCGTAAAAAAGCTCTAGGTACAGGTATGGCTATCTTTGGTCTTGGAGCTATAGGTGCAGCGCTATCAGGCAATACTAATATGCTAATAATAATGCGCGGTGTCCAGGGACTAGGAGCGGCTTTTGCACTACCCTCTACACTCTCAATCATAACTGATGTATTCCCGCGTAACGAGCGTGGTAAGGCCATAGCTACCTGGACTGCAATTGGGTCTCTTGGAATAGCATTTGGGCCAGTAGTGGGCGGATATCTAGTCGATAATATAGGGTGGAGTGCTGTCTTCTGGATGCATATGCCAGTTGTAGCTTTATCCCTGTACGGATTACGGTTCATACCTGAGTCTAAAGAAAAGCACCCAAGCCCCTTGGATATTCCCGGTTCTATCCTAGCTACCAGTGGTATGCTGAGTCTGGTTTACGGTATTATTCAAGGTGGAGAAACCGGCTGGACTAGCGGAACAATTGTAGGTGCCTTTGTAGTAGGTATCCTATTGATGTTAGCCTTTTTCTATTCTCAGCTAAAATCAAATAATCCTATGCTACCTTTAAAATATTTCAAAAGACGAGACTTCACAAGCTCCTTTTTTGTGCTGATGCTTATTTTTATCGGGATGGCTGGCGTTTTCTTTTTCTTAACCCAGTTCTTCCAGCTAGTACAGGGTCGTAGTGCACTTGCCGCTGGACTAGCCATATCACCTGTAACAATCACGATGATTTTGGGAACAGTACTGTCGGCCAAAGCTGTACCTAAATATGGTCCACGAGCTGTAATTGTGACATCCACAATAATAGTTATTCTTGGAATGGCCGTATTTAATCAGTTACAAGTAGACAGTTCTATCTGGCTACCAATATTCGGGATTTTACTGTTCGGACTAGGTGCTGGTACAGCAATGCCGACAGTTACTGATTCTATTATGGCGTCCGTATCAGTTGACGATGCTGGTGTTGGATCTGCTATGAATGACCTCTCGCGTGAGCTTGGATTTGCTCTAGGAGTAGCAATACTAGGTAGTGTCGTAACTTCGTATTATCGAATTAATATCAATAACAACATAGGTAACCTTGTACCGTCGCAGGCCGTTAATTCGTTGGGTGACAGTATAGCTGCCGTTGGCCCAGTGACTTCTGGACTTTCTCCTGAGGCAGCCCACCAGGTCAGTAATGTCGCAAACACAGCGTTCATAGACGCCCTTAGCGTTGGATTTCTAGGTGCCGCAGCTTTTGTAGCTGTTGCCTTAGTGGTAGCATTAATATTCATACCAAAACGTTCACGCTCTACACAAGCAAGCTAGTCTAAATAACTTTCCTTATGACTAATATTCTTAGCTGATAGCTTGCTAACTTGGAATAACCCTGGGCCGACATATAGCTTATTATTATCTGTTATATGCTCTCTCGCTTCGTCTAGGCCTTCTATTTGCGGTACAACATAACCATGCATTCCTGTTGGGTCACCATCTTCATCTATAAGAGTAAATCCCCCATTGCTGCATAATACAAAAAACCCTATGACCATTGTTGGGTCTTTGGGTTCTACTGGGATATTATTTTCAGTACCTAAATATCTTATGGCAGGTGATAGTTCTGCAGTTGATGCTCGTTGTGTACTAAAAAGACTTGTATTCATACAAATAATTATACAACCTAACGGTGTATCTGTCAACAGGATTAACTATTTTGTT
>CAYVHE010000013.1:0-18078 GCA_964451085.1 uncultured Candidatus Saccharibacteria bacterium
AATTATAACTAGCGGTAGTACATTAGCTAAAACTGAGATCAATCAGGCTGCAACTGACGTGCTTAAAGAGCTAAATAGGCTAAATACTAGGGCAGGAGACCTAAAAACACTGCTATTGCGCTGTAATCAGTCCGGTAAGGTGACTGCATCTCTGTTTGTTAAGAATAAGCAGGATTTTTTGAAGGAATTTAAGTTATCAAACTCTCTACAAGGGTTAGTCATATACCTGTCTAACCCTAAAAGCCCAGCTTCAGTCGCTACTCGATTATTATATTCGTTTGGTGATATAAACATGCAAGACCCACTATTGGGGGTAAATATCACATATGATGTATTATCCTTTTTTCAAGTTAATGTACCGGTGTTCGAGCAGGTTTTAAGTAAAATTAAACAATCAACTAAAGGGTTTAAAAACATTGATCTGTACAGTGGAGTAGGGTCTATAGGAGCCGCTATAGGCAATACTGACTTTTATGTGGAGTCAGACTTAAATAACGTAAAATTCGCCAGACGTAACGCCAAAAACAGCAAATCTGAAGTAATTCACTCTATTTCCGAGCAGGCACTTAGTGTTATTGATAGCGAACATGCTTTAATTGTTGATCCACCGCGAGCCGGGCTTAAGAAACAGCTGATACAGCGTATTTTAGAAGTCTGTCCTCCTAAAATTGTATATTTAAGCTGTAATCCGTCAACCCAGGCAAGAGATATCGCAGTTCTGAAGGAAAAATACGCTATAAACTTCGTAAAAGGCTATAATTTCTTCCCTAGGACACCGCATATTGAATCATTGGTTGTGCTACAGTTGAAGTAATGAAAATACGCCGATTTTACACTGGAGATAAACTGGAGCTTGATGCAAATGTTTGGGTAAATGACGAGGCTTTGCTACATAGATGGCTAGAAGGTAACAAATATAGCCTAGGTGACGAGTTAATTCTGTTTAATGATTTACGTGAGGAAAGATTGTATAGGATAGACAAACTTAGTGACAGGGCAGTACACCTAGTACTCGTTACAGAGCTTGAGCCAAAACTTCCTAAAAAGGAACTGTATTTGTGCTTTCCGGTAATCTCTAAAGAGATATCAGCCCAAACATTGCAAAAATGTACTGAATTAGGAGTAAAACACTTCGTTCCTATCCTATCTGACAGAGGTTCTGAGTTTGACTTACAATCTGCTAAAGATATAGTTATCTCTGCCACAGAAAACGGTGGAAGAACAGACATCCCAAAGGTCAGAGAGCCCATTACTCTAGAATCATCACTCAAGGAGCTGAGCAATGGTAGCTGTAGGATACTGGTGGCGGAACATGGTGACGATAATACAGACATAAATGGTTCGAACCAGCTAAATTGTGCAATAGTATTGTACGTGAGCCAAAATGGTGGATGGTCTAACGAAGAGCGAGGTGTATTTAGTCAGTACAAACCCGAGTTTTTTGGTTTAGGAGATTTAAAACTAAACCCGGATACGGCAGCAATAGAATCCGTATCCCTAATCATGAGCAAGTAGAGTATGAATTATTTAAGGAAAATATCATGAGCTATTGGCAAGAAAGAAATAAACCCTACCAACTCGGGCAAAGTGCGCCATTTAAGGTAAGCCGAAGTAAAATTGAGCTTTTTATGCAATGTCCAAGGTGTTTTTGGCTTGATGCCAGGCTAAAAATTAAACGACCTAGCAGCCCGCCGTTTAATATAAACAAAGCAATTGATGCATTATTCAAAAAAGAATTTGATGTATATCGAGCAAAAGGCGAACCACATCCACTCATGACCGAAAATAATATAGATGCCATTCCATATAAACACGAAAAACTTAATACTTGGAGAGAGAATTTTAAAGGGATAGTCCATGTTCATGAGCCAACAAATCTGCACGTATTTGGTGCAGTTGATGATTTATGGGTGAATAAAAAAGGCCAAGTGATGGTTGTAGACTACAAAGCAACCGCAAAAGACACACCAGTCAAAAAACTTGGAGCGCCTGGTGGATGGCAGGATATCTACCGTAGACAGATGGAGGTATACCAGTGGCTTTTAAGACAAAATGGCCTGGACGTTAGCGACACAGGATATTTTGTATATGCAACAGGCACTACTGATAGAGCGGGCTTTAATAATGTAGTTGAATTTGAGACAAATGTTTTTCCGTATACAGGTAATTCTGATTGGGTTGATGATACGTTAGTTAGAATGAAAAAATGCCTGGAAGGTGAAATCCCTGAGGTCGGGGTAGCGGCAATGGGCGGTCCGTGTGAACATTGTGCATATGCTAAATCTAGAACAATGCTTACTCTAGAGGCTTTAAGAAATAAAAAAACTAAGCTTAAAAACTAAAACTTTAACTAGACATTTAGGGTATAATATATCTATATGATAGACATACAGGTCCTGCGGGATAACCCAGAATTAGTAAAAGAAAAAAGTGCACAAAAACAAGTTGATATTAACCCAGAACAAATTCTAGATTTAGATAAAAAGCGCTTAGAGTTAGTCAGGTCAGTTGAGGGGTTACGCTCGGCTAAAAATGAAATTAGTGGGGGAATGAAAGATGGTAAGCCGAATCCGGATCTTATTGCTAAAGCCAAAAAGATAAAACAAGAATTATCGGTGAGTGAAGAGTCATTAAAAGAAATTGAAAAAGAGTTTACAGGACTGCTTAAACAAGTACCAAATGTCGCCATGGATCATGTTCCGGTAGGGGAAACAGAGGCTGACAATGTAGTTACCAAAACAGTTGGGGAGAAGCCGACATTTGATTTTAAGCCTCTTACTCATTGGGAGATAGCTGAAGCACGAGATTTATTTGATAAAAAACGAGCTGCAAAAATTTCAGGCAGTAGGTTTGTATATTTAAAGGGTGGACTAGTGAGGCTGCAGTTTGCAATTATGCAGTTTGTAACTGATAAGCTTGGCGACCAAGAGCTTATAGCAACTCTTATAAAAGACAATAAACTAAACTTAAAACCTACAGCATTTATCCCTGTTATACCTCCAGCCGTGCTACGCACAGAGCCGTACCAAGCCAGCGCAAGATTAAGTGCAAAAGATACAACCTACAAATTAGAGGACGATGATTTATGGCTAAATGCTAGCGCTGAACACACTTTGTGCACAATGTATTGGAACGAGATTATTCCTGAGGATAGCTTACCGATTAGATACATCGGCTACAGCACGAGCTTTAGAAGAGAAGCCGGAACTTACGGTAAAGATACCGAGGGGATTATTAGATTACATCAATTTGATAAATTGGAGATGGAAATATTTGGGACTGCCGAAACTGGGTTCGAAGAGCATAAATTACTAATAGCTATCCAGGAATATTTAGTGCAACAACTTGGGCTTACCTATAGATTTATTCAAAAAAGCACGGCAGATATTGGAAAACCAAACGCTAGTGGTATTGATATTGACTGCTGGTTTCCTGGCCAAAAACGATACATAGAAACCCACACAGCAGATTATATGACCGATTTTCAAGCAAGGGACTTAAAAACCAGAACAAAGATTAACGGTAAGACAGAGTTAATCCATACTAATGATGCTACTGCCTTTGCTATGAGTAGAATAATAGCTGCGATTATTGAAAATTATCAGAATAAAGATATGAGTATAAGAGTTCCAAATGTATTACAAAATTATATGGGAGGAAAAAAAGAGATATGATCAAAAACATCACTATAGCGTCTACCACAAAAGAGCTGGAAGTCGATCAAGAGTTATCTAAATATATCCATAAGAAAATTGGAAAACTAGATCGTCACATGAAAAGAAAGAACCGTGCAGCTACTAGAGCAGAAGTAAAGATTAAAGAAAGCACCGGTAAGGGTGGTAAAAAATGCACCTGCGAAGTGATTCTGCACATTCCAGACAAGAAATTAACTGCCGCAGAGTCTACCGTTAATATCTATGCTGCAGTCGATATTGTAGAAACAAAATTACAAAATCAACTAACTCGTTATAAAGAAAAACACTCCATTGCTAAGGATAAGCACAAAAATAATCGTGCCAGGAGAGCTTTAGGTAAATTCTTTTCGCGATAATCAGCTCTTTTAAGGTATAATAAGCCTTAATATAAGCTGTTGTGCTAGCTTTAAGTAAGCTGGTCAAAGAGACGACGAGTGGGTAGTCTTTAACAGACGGCCCATTTTAGCAAGATAATAACTAGGGTAAATAATGAAAAAAACGTTAAAAAGAATTCTCGGTGATCCTCAAGCAAAGACTCTAAAACGACTTAAAAAGCGTATCAAAGCTATCAATAAAATTGAACCGGATATAGAAAAGCTGTCCGATGCAGAGCTTAAGAAGCAGACAGTGGTTTTACGTAAAAGACTAGAGAACAAGAAAGAATCTCTAGAGACGATATTGCCTGAAGCTTTTGCGACAGTACGAGAAACTGCCAAGCGAATTCTAGGGCAAAGACACTACGATGTACAGCTGATTGGTGGTATAAGTTTACACGAGGGAATGGTTGCAGAAATGAAAACAGGCGAGGGTAAAACTCTTGTTGCAACATTGCCGGTATATTTGAACGCATTAAGCGGTAAGGGTGCTCACCTAGTTACCGTAAACGACTATCTAGCACAACGAGACGCTGGATGGATGGGGCAGATATATGATTTTCTCGGGTTAAGTATTGGGATAATTATCCCAGATCATTCGTATATTTATGATGCAGAGTATGAAAATTCTGAGCATAACGACATTCGAATGAAACACTTGCGACCATGTACTAGGCAAGAAGCCTACCTTGCAGATATTACTTACGGCACAAACAACGAATTTGGTTTTGATTACTTGAGAGATAACATGGTCCGAGAAGAGGCTCAGTTACGTCAAAGAGAGTTGAACTATGCGATAGTAGACGAGGTCGACTCAATTTTGATTGATGAGGCACGTACTCCTTTGATTATTTCTGCACCTGCGGCAACTAGCGGTGCTTCTTATGATCAATTTTCTAAAGTTGCACGCCAACTTAAAAAAGATAAACACTATGAAGTGGACGAAAAAAGAAAAGCGGTTGCTATTACAGACGAGGGTATAACTTTTGTAGAAAAAGTACTAGGAATAAGTAACCTGTATGATAGTAAAAACATTCGAACTATTTATCACTTAGATCAAGCTCTGAGGGCTGAATCACTTTTTAAACGTGATAAGGATTATGTTGTCACTAAAGACGGAGAAGTAGTCATTGTTGATGAATTCACAGGTCGATTATTAGCTGGTCGGCGCTATAATGAAGGTCTGCACCAGGCTATTGAGGCAAAAGAGGGGGTTGAAGTACAAGAAGAGTCTATGACTCTAGCAACAGTTAGTTTTCAAAATTACTTCAGACTTTACGAAAAATTGTCTGGTATGACCGGTACTGCTGCAACAGAATCAGAAGAGTTTCATCAAATTTACGAATTAAACGTATTAGAAATACCACCAAACCGTCCTATTGTTCGTATTGACCATTCAGATAAAATCTACAAAACCCGCGTTGGTAAGTATAAAGCGATAATCGAAGAAGTGAAATCATTGCAAAAGAAGGGTCAGCCAGTATTGATTGGTAGTTCTGCTATAGAGCACAATGAGGAATTAGGAAGATTATTGAAAAAAGCCGGCGTAAAGCATCAGGTGCTAAACGCAAAAAACAATGAAAGAGAAGCTTCAATTGTTGAAAAAGCTGGCCAAAAAGGCTCCGTAACTTTAGCAACAAATATTGCCGGTAGAGGTACCGATATTGTGCTGGGTGAAGGCGTGACAGATTTAGGCGGTTTGTATGTTTTAGGAAGTGAAAGGCATGAATCCCGTAGGATAGACAATCAGCTTCGGGGAAGATCTGGTCGTCAAGGTGACCCTGGAGTAACTCAGTTTTATGTTAGTACAGAGGACGATCTAATGAGGGTTTTTGGTGGGGATAGAATTAGCAAAATAATGGATAGACTAAAAATTGATGATTCAACTCCTATGCAGAACAGGGTTATCTCTAAGAGCTTAGAAGCTGCCCAGAAAAAAGTTGAAGGTTTTAATTATGACTCAAGGAAAAACGTTGTTGAATACGATGATGTAATGAACCGCCATCGTCACGCTACATATACTATGCGTCGCGAAATTCTAAAGCACGCAGACATTACAAACAGGGTTAAGGAGTTTATTGCCGATGAAGCAAGGCAACTAGTAGCTTCTCCAGTATCAATGAGTGAGGAATTCGACACTATCCTAAAAGAACTATTTGATTTTGACGACTCAACAGTAGAAAGCTTGTTTGATGTGGAATCAGAGAAGTTTGAAAAAACTCTAGTAAAAGAGGCTTCAAAAAAACACGCCGAACAGACTGAATTGTTTGGCTCAGAAATTATGCAAAAAGTTGAACGAGATATATTCTTACAAGTGCTAGATAACCTTTGGATGCAACACTTAGAGAGTATGGACCATATGAGACAAGGTATTAACTGGATATCTGTTGGTCAAAGGGACCCTTTAGTAGAATATCGACGTCAATCTCAGGAAATGTTTGAAGAGATGCAGTCCGAACTTCGTCATGAAACAATACGATCACTGTTCCATGCGCATCCAGTATCTCAAGATGCTTTAGGCAGTTCGGTAGAAACAGAACTAACGATAGCCGCAAAAGGATCGGTAGACAATGCCGACAAGGTACTAAGCTCAGAAGCATCTATTGATGAAGAGGACTTTAGAATATCTACCGGTGACAATAGTTCTACAAAACATAGAGTGTCATCCGCTAAGAAAAAACAAAAACGAAAAGCCGCAAAAAAAGTCAGAGCAAAACAGCGTAAACGTAAATAAGCCAAAGGATATTTCAGAGTGCTTAAGCATAGAGTAGAGCATATTCAACTTGAGAGTGGGCTTGAAGGACTTATTATTGATACCCCTAAAACAGGGGTGGTCGTTGCTGAAGTTAGTTTTAGGGCCGGAGAGTTTTTATTACCTACAGAGAAGTGGGAAACAGCACATCTCATGGAACACGTCCTGCTTGGAGCAAATAAATATTATCCAAAAGCACGTGATTTTCAAGCGGCTATAGAGCAAAATGGAGCATACTCTAACGCTTCGACAAGTGTTTACGATATAACTTACGAAGTAGAGTCAGCTGATTTTGAATGGCAAAGAGTGATTGGGCTTTTATGTGATGCAATTTCGACGCCGCTTTTTTTACAAGATGAATTTGATAGCGAGAAAAGTAACGTTCGAGAAGAACTCATTAGCAGGTCTAACAATCATTTCAGGCATTTAAACCTAGGTTTAAGGCAGTCTATGGGGCTTAGGTCATTAACGGACACAGAAAGATTGTCTTATCTTGATGGGGTAACAAGAGAAGACCTGATAAAGCATTACAAAAAAACTCACACATTGCCTAATGCAAGGTTTATAGTAGCTGGTAATTTTAACGGGAAGTATGGTGAGATTTTAAACTTAATAACAACGCATCTAAAGCTTCCTAAACGAGGCTCGCGAATCGCTATGCCAGAAGAACAAGCGCTAACTACAGAAGATCCTTATACTATCAGAAAACCTAGCGTGCCAAACTTATATTTGTACATAGACTTATACGCTAAGAGTGTACTAGACACTAAGGAGACAGATGCGCTATTGTTAATATCAACAATGTTGACAGAAACTATGTATTCAAGAATATTTGGAACAGCGCGTGAAAAAGGATGGGTATATGGGATGGGATCAGGTGTTTCTTTGATGGGGTCAACTACTGGATGGTGGTTAGGGGCCCAAGTTAGCAAAACTAACAGTCAACCCCTACTTAGGCTTATAAGAGATGAGTGTGTACGTCTAAATAGGGGACAAATTGATCAGGAAGATTTTGAGTCAGCAAAGAAAAATCTACTAGGTAAAACAATGCGTGCTGGTCAAACTGCCAGTGGATTATTAAACAGGTACAACAACTTTTATTTGAATGATGACGTTAAAGATCTAAATAAACTACCTTCAAGGATAAATAAGTTGAGTCCAGATTATTGCGCTTCAGTTTTTCAGAAAGTTTGTGAGAATAATATTTGGGGAATAGGGGTATTAGGTTCAACGTCACTTAAACCAGCTCGAAAATTGCACTCATACGCGGCAGAAATTTTCCAGGACGCGTCTTAGACGTATACTAGGTATATGCAGAAGTATATAGAACTTAGCCAGCAGATTGAAAAAGCTTACAACAAACTGGATATTTCTGGCAGTACCAAAAAGAACACTGACCTATTAGAAGAAATGCGGTCAGAGAACTTCTGGAAAGATAACGACCGAGCAAAAAATATTAGTAAAAGGCAAGCGGCGCTAGAAAAACGTATCAACTTTTGGAATAAACTAAAAAAAGATGCACAAGACTTAGTTGAACTTTCAAAGCTTCAGGACAAAGCTCTTGATAACGAGATTGAATCGCAATTTAATATTACAGAAAAAGCATACAATTCAGCTAAAGTGGAGCTGCAATTTAGCGGAAAATACGATGATTTAGATGTTATTCTAAGTATATTCGCAGGAGCTGGTGGAACAGATGCCCAGGACTGGGCCCAGATGTTGTTAAGGATGTACTCCAGATTTTCTGAAAGTCATGGGATTGCTGTTTCGACTATAGATATTTCCTCTGGGGAAGAGGCGGGCATAAAGAGTGCTACGATTATGTTATCAGGCTCAGATTTTTTATACGGTAAGCTAAAAGGTGAGAATGGCGTTCACAGACTAGTTAGGCTTAGTCCGTTTAACGCAGATAACTTAAGACAGACCAGCTTTGCAAGGGTAGAAGTAGTACCAAAGGTGGAGTCGCCAGAATCTTTGAAAATTGACGATAAGGACCTAAAAATAGACGTATACAGAAGTGGTGGTAAGGGCGGGCAGAGCGTTAATACGACCGATTCAGCCGTTAGAATAACCCATATTCCTACTGGGCTGACGGTGGCAATTCAAAACGAGAGAAGCCAGCTACAAAATAAAGAAACGGCTATGACGATACTGCGCTCAAAAATTGTTCAATTGCAGCTTGACCAACATAAAGAAAAGATAAGTGAGCTTAAAGGTCTAAACGAGCAGGCTGCTTGGGGAAATCAGATAAGAAATTACGTAATGCACCCGTATAGCATGGTTAAGGATACGCGTACAAAGCACGAAACAAGCGACGTTTCCGGCGTTTTAGATGGAGATATTAACGAATTTATAAACGCATATCTGGATAGCTTACTAAAGTAGCTTAGTGGTATAATAAAGCTTGTGATTTTACTGGATAGGGTAACAAAAAAATACGGTAAAGATAAACCGGTACTAGACCGCGTAAATCTGCATGTAGAGAAAAAAGAATTTGTTGTAATTGTTGGGGAAAGTGGTGCAGGTAAATCTACTTTATTAAGACTATTGACCAGAGAAGAAAAGCCTACCAGCGGTAAAATTATAGTTGGTGGGATAGATTACGAGCAACTTAAAGACAAAAATATCCCGTTCTTAAGAAGAAAAATTGGTACTGTTTTTCAAGATTTTAAATTGTTGCCGACCCGTACTGTATTTGAAAATATTGCATTTGCGCTAGAAATAGTCGGTATGTCAAACAAAGAGATTAAACATACTGTACCCAAAGTTTTGGACTTGGTCGGACTAAAAGGCAGAGAAAACAACTATCCTATACAACTTTCTGGTGGTGAAAGACAAAGGGTTGGCATAGCAAGGGCAGTGGTGAGACAACCTAAAATATTAATAGCAGATGAGCCAACGGGTAATTTAGACCAAAAGCACGCATGGGACGTTATTAAGGTATTAGAAAAGATAAACAAACACGGAACGACAGTACTACTAACGACTCATAATATGGAAATAGTCAAAAGGTTAGGTCGTAGAGTAGTTGTTATTAAAGACGGAAAAGTCATTACAAACCGGGCAATGACTAAAAAGAAGAGCAAGGTTGTGCAGTAATGAAATATTATAGAATCAACACGCTAATAAGGGTATTAAAAGCAGGAGTAGTTAATTCCATTCGTAATTTATGGTTAACGATTGCAGCTACGGCTGTGATGTTGGTTGCATTGACTATAGTCTCATCGGGATATGTCTTGAATGTTACGGCTTCAAATGCAATTGATGTTTTGTCTAGAGAACTAAAAACATCCATTTTTATGAAAGAAGGCACCAGCATAGCGCAGAGGTCGCAACTAGAAAAAGATATGCGTCAGTTAGAATTTGTGTCCGGTGTTGAGTATATATCGCCGACTCAGGCTCAAGAACGTCTAGCAAGTGACCCTACGATAGCTGACCAAGTAAGGCAAGCCACTGTGATATTTGACGGAGCAACTTTTTTGTCTCCATCATTTGAAGTAGCGCTTAATGATTTGTCGCGTGCCAACGAACTAGCAACTCTAGTAAACAACGATAAGTACTCCTCGTTCGTAGAAAGGGTTGCGTTAGGCAAGACCGATACAGGGGTGCAGACTGATGCTGAAAAAGCAATCAACAGGGCTGCTTCAACAGAGAGATTTATAACAATAGGGAGTATAGTTGCTGCAGTAACCCTTTCCGCAGTATCAATAATGATAATTTTTAACACCATTAGAATGGCGATATATACCAGGAGAGACGAGATAAGTATAATGAAATTAATAGGTGCAACCCCAAATTATATAAGGGGGCCGTTTCTTGTTGAAGCATCTCTATACGGTATAGTCGCAGGTATTATATCTAATACTATTGTTTATTCATTAATATTCTCGTTAGGGTCTAAAGTTGCAGATGCTGCAGAGTTTTCACAGACTTATAACTATTTCACGCAAACCTCAACACTGACTTTAATGCTACTTAGTTCAATTACTCTTGGAGTCCTGATAGGTATTTTATCTAGCACTCTAGCGATGGAGAAACACCTTAAGCTCAAGCACTGGTAGTCGAACTATAAAAAGCCTACAAATGCGCTATAATGGTAATGTATGAAACAAATATACAAAGTGTTTAGAAACTACAAACCATCGCTAATAGTGGTAGCTATAGTGGCGAGCTTTGGTATAATAATTGCTCCTAACGTTACCAGCTTTACACCAAAAGCCCAAGCTCTAACTATTTCTGAACTTCAGCAACAGTCGAAACAGCTTCAGGCAGACATTTCGGCTAACAATAGTAAGCTTAAAGAGCTTGGTAATTCAGAAGAGTCTTTAAAAGTTAAAGTAGAAGAGCTCGATACTCAGATAGCTCGAGCGAATTCGGAGATTAAGCTTACTCAAGTGAACTTGCAAGAGTTGCAGCAGCGTCTTGATCAAGCTCAAAGTGACCTCGTGCGTCAGAAAACTTTGCTCAAGTCGACTCTCCAGGCTATCTATGAAAGAAACGGCGTTTCTACCTTTGAGCTTTTAATGGCAACGGACAGCTTTACGGACTTTGTCAGTGAACAGGAGCAGTTAGGTAGGTTGCAGTCCGCTGTTAAGCAAGCAACTGATCAGGTTATAGCCTTAAAAAAACAAATAGAGGCACAGAAAAAGACTCAACAAGAATTACTGACTACTCAACAGCAAAAAAAGGACGTAGTCGCCGCGAGCCTTAATCAACAAAAGGACCTGCTAGATTCTACTCAGGGGGAAGAAGCAAAATACCGAGAAGTAGTTGCCCAACAACAAGAGCAACTCGCGCAAGCCGAAAAAGACCTCGCTGCATTATTGGCTGCAGGACAATATGCTAACTTCGGTCCAGTATCAAGAGGCCAAGTAATTGGTGCTGTAGGTAGTACGGGATTTTCAACAGGACCTCATGTGCATTTTATGACATACCATAACGGCACACGAGTTAATCCATATAATGGTGGAGGACAGCTAGTTAATGGATTTTCATGGCCGTTAATAAATCATTCAGGTTGGGTAAGCCAACTTTATGGCTGTGTTGCTCCCTATTGGTTTTACTCAAGTAAATGCTCAAATGGCAAGAGCTTCCATACAGGTTTAGATATAGCAGCATCGGCCTATACCCCACTAGTTGCAGCAGCAGACGGTACCGTCATATACAAGGGGTGCAATAGTGGTTTTGGTTACGTAATGGTTATAGATCACGGCAATGGCTGGCAAACCTGGTATCCACATCAAGTGACTCCATCGGGTCAAGTTTACGGATATTGTGGTTAAAATATAATAAAAGAGAGGGATAAAAGTGCAAGAAGAACAACGTACTGCTTTAGAGCCAAATATTGAAGGGGACAAAAAAGGAGCAAAAGGCTTTAAGAAAGTAATCATCTATGAAATAGCTTCGGTATTATTAGTTTTTGCACTATTTGGTTCTGGTTGGTTGCTTGGTACTGGAAGGTTTTCTCTGAGGTCAGATCCTATAACATCCTTAAGCTCTTCTTCTAACAATAGTTCCGCACCAACCGACGGTGTTGATGAACTATATCAGAAGTTAAAGCAAAATTATGATGGCGACATACAAGATCCAGCAGTTCTAGATGAGCTTAAAGCAGGGCTTGTAAAAGCAGCAGGAGATCCCTATACGGTTTATTTGTCCAAACAGGACACTAAAGATTTTAATGAAAGCTTAAATGGTACATTTGAAGGCATTGGTGCTGAACTGGGTAAAAAAGACAATTTTATTATCATCGTTGCTCCAATTAAAGGAACCCCAGCATTTAAAGCCGGTTTGCAGCCTCAAGATATAGTCGTAGAGATCGACGGGGAATCCTCAACCGATATTAGTATTTCAGACGCAGTCAAAAGAATTCGTGGTCCAAAAGGAGAAACAGTCACCTTAACTGTTATTCGTGAAGGGGCTAAAGTAGAAGTACCTATTGTTCGGGATACCATAAATATCCCTAGCGTAGAATGGAAAAAAGAAGGCGAAATTGGCATTATTACAATAAGCAGATTTGGTGATGATACAGCCGTTTTGACTAAAAAGGCAGCAACAGAGCTTCAAACCCAGGGTATAAAGGGCGTTGTATTAGACCTAAGAGGCGATCCAGGTGGTCTATTGGACGCAGCCGTAAAAGTAGCAAGCGTGTGGCTACCTAGAGGCAGTAAGGTTTTAGATGAAAAGCGTGGCGGTGAGATAGTGCAGTCATTTACGACTCAAGATGCACCTATATTAGAAGGTTTACCAACAGTTGTTTTAATTAATGAAGGAAGCGCCAGTGCAAGTGAAATAGTTTCAGGTGCACTAAGAGATAATAATGCAGCAACATTGATGGGTGAACAAAGTTTTGGAAAAGGCAGTGTTCAAAGGCTTATGGATTTGGATGGTGGCGGGTCACTGAAGGTAACAATTGCCAGGTGGTATACCCCAGGTGGTAAGAATATAGACAAAGAAGGAATTGCTCCTGATATTGAGGTTATGTTGACTACAGAAGATAGAAAAGCAGCAAGAGATCCGCAGATGGATGCAGCTATTGCGGAAGTATCTAAGTAAACTCTTGCTCTTCAGTTCAGTTTTGATGTACTATAAGACTTAAAATGTAAGGAGTTACATTAAGAGATGTCCAAAAAAAATGTTAAATATGTATTTGTCACTGGTGGAGTGCTATCTGGAGTTGGTAAAGGTATAACAGCCGCCTCTATTGGTAATATTTTAAAAGACCGTGGTTTTAGCGTTAATATTCAAAAATGCGACCCTTATCTAAATTTTGATGCTGGAACTCTTAATCCGGGTGAGCATGGAGAATGCTTTGTGACAATTGATGGAGCAGAGACCGACCTTGACCTTGGGCATTACGAGCGATTCATGGACGTAGAATTAAACCAGTCTAGTTCCTTAATGAGCGGAAGAGTACTTGGCAGAGTTATCGCAGACGAAAGGGCAGGCAAATATCTAGGCAAAACTGTTCAGATAATTCCTCACGTTACTAATGCTATTCAGGAGGGTATCAAAGACTCAGGCAAGGGCTTTGATGTTCATATTGTAGAAATAGGCGGAACAGTCGGTGATTACGAGTCTTTAAGCTTTACGGAAGCTATCAGGGAACTTGGCATACAGGTTGGTCCAGATAATAGTTTATTTGTACATGTTGTGTACTTACCTTATTTGGGAGCCTCAAAAGAGTTAAAGACTAAGCCAGCTCAAAATGCAGTAAGAGAACTACGAGGGCTTGGAATAATGCCAGATATTCTAGTAGCAAGAAGTGAAAAGGAAGCGTCCAAAGAAATAATCGCAAAATTAAGCATGTTTAGTGGCGTGGATGATGAAGCGATAGTTTTGTTACCAAATGCTGACACTATTTATGAAGTGCCAATAACTCTCGAGGAGCGTGGTATAGGAAATGTTATAACCTCTAAGTTAAATCTTGGTAACAAAAAATCTAATCTTAAAGAGTGGAGATCGTTAGTAAAACGGGCTTTGAATTCTGATGCGCCTCGCGTAAAAGTAGGGGTTGTGGCCAAATATCTAAACAACCAGGATACGTATATGTCCGTATTTGAAGCATTAAGTAGTGCTGCATGGGCAGAAAATTATCAGGTTGACATCATCTGGATTGATGCAGAGAAGATTACAAAAGATAATGTAGCCAGTAAGTTGTCTGGAGTCGATGGTATTGTTGTTCCGGGCGGTTTTGGGTCAAGAGGCGTAGAGGGAATGATAATTGCTGCCGACCATGCTTTGTCAACAAATATGCCATACTTAGGGCTTTGCCTTGGGTTGCAGGTTGCAGTTATTGCAGCAGCTAGAAAAGCAGGTTTGGAAGATGTAAACACAACAGAAATAGATGCTAATTCAAAAAATCCAGTAATACATACTATGGAAGACCAAAAAGGCAAAGAAGCTACTGGTGGAACTATGCGACTTGGTAATTACGAAGCTAGGATATTAGATGGCTCAAAAGCTCAAAAAATATATAAGGCTAAAAAAGTGTTAGAGCGACACCGACACAGATATGAGTGCAACAATAATTACATTAGTGACTATCCAAAATGGGGAATAAGAGTTTCAGGAACATCACCCGACGGGTCATTGGTTGAAATGATTGAAGCGACAGGGGAACACCCATACTTTATGGCAGTACAGTCACACCCAGAGTTTAATTCACGCCCTAACAGGCCTCAGCCATTGTTCTCGGGTTTTATAAAAACATTGATAAATGGCTCTAATTAAGGTAGCATTAGCTGTATGGATGAACAAAACGCAAAGAAAATATTACTCGTAGAGGATGATGATAGTCTCGCATCGGTCTACGTAACACGTCTAGAGGCTGAAGGTTTTAATATTAAGAGAGTTCCTAACGGAGAAGAAGCTCTGTCTGCAGCTCTTGCTATGCGTCCTGACATCATTTTATTAGATGTTATGATGCCTAAGGTATCCGGATTTGACGTACTAGATATTCTAAGAAATACGCCAGAAACTGCAAATATGAAGGTAGTAATGTTAACTGCACTATCTCAAGAGTCAGATAAAAAGCGCGCAGAAGATTTAGGTGTAAACGATTATCTAGTTAAATCTCAAGTTGTTATTGCCGACGTAGTAGAACGCGTCAAACATCACTTAGGAGTTTAGAGCTTCGTAAAATTTAGTCTGATTTATATCTATTTAGCGCGAGTAGGGAAGTAGTATTCTATCCTAGTTCGTGTTTGTTTAGGTAGTTTAGATATACTTCAAGCCCACCGTATTCTTTAATATTCTTTATAGCACCACTCTCTACAACATAAACCTCATCCATAGCGGCAAGCATAGATAGTTTATGAGTCACCATCAGAACAGTCTTTCCTTCAGTAATCTGTCTTAAGTGTGTTTTAATAAAGTCTTCACTAGCGGAGTCTAACGCGCTTGTCGGCTCGTCCATAATAACTATCGGTGCGTCCTTTAATAGTCCTCTGGCTATGGCTATGCGCTGTTTCTGGCCACCACTAAGCATAGAGCCCGCCTCACCTATGTAGGTGTTTATGCCAACTTCCAATTCTTCTATAAATTCCTTGGCGCTAGAAGCAACAATCACGTTTTCTACGTCTTGATTTGTTACTTTATCTATATCATTTGCACCCAACAGTATGTTGTCCAGAATTGTCCCAGAAAATAGCTGAGAGGTTTGGCTTATTGTCGTGATACTTCTTCTAACACTAAGAGTGGACGATTGAGAAATATCATAATCGTCCATATATATTGTCCCGCTAGTAGGAGGTATGAATTTAGGAATCATCTTGAGGAAACTACTTTTACCACCACCACTTGGCCCGATAAATCCAACTTTTTGACCAGCAGGGATATCAAGATTTACGTTATTTAATACTACTTTGTTGTCATACAAAAGTTGGATATTCTCTAGCTTTATATGACCTTTAGGATTAACTATCTTATAACCTTGGTTTACATCTTCAATCTCTTGATGGTCGTTAATAACTTCGTAAACGTTCTTTGTGCTAACAACACGTTTTTTAATCTCAGATATGGCGTGAGTTAAGCCTTCTACCGGCCCGTATAGCCGTTGCATATAATTGATGAAGATAAATAAGTCACCAAAGGATAGAGTGCCATCTAAAATTTGTCCACCACCAATTATCATAATCGTGGTAGTACCTAGTACAACAAATAAACTGTTAGTAAAACCAAAACTGTTGTTTATCAGTAATGACTTTTTATCCAATCTAAGCTTATCAGCCATTAGGCCCAGTAGTTTTTTAACCTGGGTACTCTCGTCAGTAAATGACTGTATGGTTTCAGTATTTTCTATGGATTCTTGTATTTGGTTGTTCATACTACCAAAATTCTGCTGCAAGGCTTCTGTAATTTTCTGTACTCTAGGAGAGAATACTCTGACGCTCTTATACAAAAGAGGGACTATAACTAATCCTATTAACGTAAGTTTGATGTTAACAAAAAACAAAACCGCCAACACGGCAATAATTGTAAATACGGACTCTACAATAGAACTTGTAGATCCTAAAACCAAGGCACTGACATCCCCTGTAAGTGATTTTAGCCTTCCTATATAGTCACCTTTGTGAAGGCGTTGCTTATGGAAAAGGGGCAGCCTAATTATGTGGTTATACATCTCTCCTTTTATTGCTACATCTAACTTATAGCTAAGTTTTGTGGCTACGTAATCATCAACAATTCCCATAATTGAAGAAACAAGAAATATTGATATGGACATCAAAGAAACGATTATTAGAAGAGTAAAGGTGCCGGTGTATTTTTCTAAAACTCCGGGGGCAGGGGAATTACCAAATACAGAATCGGCTAGTAGCTTAAGTGGCCACGGTTCTAGCAGGCTAAATGATATCAATATCATATCTATAAATATAAGAATTGCGATACTTTTGGATGATTTTTTAAAATATTTAAGTATCCAGCTTTTGTAACTAGTCCCTTTAGGCTTGGCTTTCTCGATTGCAATTTTCTTACTTGCTTCTTCTAGAGTTTTTAGTACTACTTCATTGGTATGGCCTGCACCCAAAAGAACTTCTCTAATTTGGTTCTCGCTGGAGCCACTAATCAGGGCTTGGTGTACGTAATCGTATAACTCTTGACCGTCTTTGTGTTCTTCTTCCACCAAATCACCTTATTTTTTTAATATTCTGATGTGATATTTTTAACTGCTTATGTATATAATATACAACATTATTCATGTAAACTTAAATTCCAAACTAACTTATTACAAAGCTGCAATAAGTTAGTTGGTAGTTCTAAAAATCTACTATCTAAATCCTCTACCGCCGTATCCACCAGTCTTAGGAGGGGTACTCATTGTAAATGTGGGCACACTTGATGACCCAGAATGAGATGGGTGACTACTAAAAGGAGAACCTGAACCTGCTGTAGACCCTCCAGTCGGTTTTGCAGCGGCAGCTGTTTTGTTTGCACCTGCTTTAACCATTCTATCAAACGCTGCTTTCTGTTCTGGACTCCAAGCTGCGTATGCTTTATTAAATGCTGCGACGCTAGGACTAGTGGAAGTTACTACATGTCCTGTGTCAACAGCAGCAACAGCTGCAGGTGCTCTACTCAAACCTGTAGCATTCCGTTGATCTTGTAGGCTAGATACTGAAGCGCTATAACCTTTCTCGTTAGCTATCTTATTTCTATTAGCTTGATTTACATCTAGTGTTGAATGACTAGGCACAGCCTTCGCTACATGTCCTGTGTCAACAGCAGCAACAGCTGCAGGTGCTCTACTCAAACCTGT
>CAYVHE010000014.1:0-18050 GCA_964451085.1 uncultured Candidatus Saccharibacteria bacterium
AAAAACGTTCGACCATCAACATAGAAAGGGTAGAGTCCTTGTTTGGTGACTTGCATAAAGATTACACTCACGTAAAGAGAAATTGGAAGGATTTACGTTATCCATTTTTATGGACTATGGCTATGAACGCTACAGAAATACTGACAATTTTCATAGTTTATCTGTCTTTTGCTCAAATAGTTAACCCTGGAGCAATAATAATTGCTTATGCTGTGGCAAACGTTGCTGGTCTAGTAGCAATATTACCGGGTGGTGTAGGCGTCTACGAGGGCCTTATGACGGGTGTTATGGCCTCAGCCGGCATAGAGCAAGCTTTGGCGCTATCGGCTACCTTAGTGTACAGAGTGTTCAATATGGGGCTATTTTTGCCTATAGGCTACATCTTTTATCACAGAGCGTTGCATATGGAGAGTGTAGAACCAGGCACTTTTACTGTAAAAGAAGAAGAATAGCCAGATTGTTGTATAATTATCAATAGATGATAAATACTCCGATGTCGCCATCAGAACTTACTGCTCTAATAAATCAGACATTAGAATACGCATATCCGGCCGTGTCTGTAATTGGTGAGTTGTCTAGTTTTAAGATTGCAAAGGAAAAATGGGTTTATACGGATATTAAAGACGACCGGGCTAAACTGCGTTGTTTTGGAACAGTATTTCAGCTTCCAGGACCTCTAGAAGACGGTATGATGGTGCAAATTATTGCCGAGCCTCGCTTGCACCCTCAGTTTGGATTTAGTCTTCAAATAAAGCAAATACGGCCAGTAGGCGAGGGGAGTATTAAAAAAGCCGCAAACCTACTAAAGAGTAAATTAGAAAAAGAAGGACTGTTTGCGTTAGAAAGAAAGCGAAACGTAGCTTACCCACCAGAGACAGTTGGGCTAATTGCATCTGAGCAATCGGCAGGATATGCAGATTTTATTAAAATTATGAATTCCAGATGGCGCGGAGTAGACGTAGAAGTATACGACACACTAGTTCAGGGGGATTCTGCTGTAGAATCTTTACTCTCAGCAATGAATTATTTTAATCAGTTATCAAAACAGCCCGACGTTCTAGTTATGATTCGAGGTGGCGGCAGTGCAGATGATTTGTCGGCATTTAGTGCAGAACAAGTAACCAGAGCTGTTGCCGGAAGTAGAATTCCAACACTCATAGCCATAGGGCATGAAGTAGATGAAAGCCTGGCAGAACTAGCTGCAGATATGCGAGCAAGCACGCCAAGTAACGCAGCAGAATTACTGTTTCCGGATAGAAAAGAGATTCTAAATAATTTTAAATTAACAGAGAAAAACTTACAAAACAAAGTAACTTCATTAATAGATCTAAAAGGCGTATCGCTCAGCGAAATAACTAACTCAATGACCAAATCCGTATCTTATAATTTGCAGCAAAAGGAATCACAGTTAGATAATGCACAAACCCTACTTAATAGCGTACACCCTACAGCGGTACTGAAAAGAGGGTATACACTGACTCGCGTAAAAGGTAGAATCGTAAAATCAGTGAACGATTTGTCAATTGGAGATGCTGCTGACGTTACGTTTTATGACGGCGAGGCAAGAGCTTCTGTAATCTCTAAATTAAAAAGTTCTAGAAAGTAGGTATAATAAAGGTATGAGTAAGCCCCAAGAGACTAGTTACAAAGAGCTTGAAACCCAGTTAAACACCATCTTAAGACAGATAGAAGACTCCTCGTATGACGAGCTAGATAATCTTCTTGAAGATTATGAAAAAGGAATGAAACTTATAGAAGAATTGCAAAATAGGTTAAAAACGGCAAAAAATCGTATAACCAAAGCTAAGAAGTAGAGTAGAAAACAATGTTCAATATATTTTTTGGCTTGGTTATAATAGTTATGTTGATATTTTCTGTTGTGATATTGGTCGGCGCCCCATATCTGCCTACTTTAAAACAACGTATTGATGACGCCTTTGATTTAATGTCACTCAAGAAAGGCCAAACAATGCTGGAGCTAGGCAGTGGAGATGGAAGAATGTTGATAGCTGCTGCCAAAAAAGGATTATATTCTATAGGCTACGAGATCAACCCATTTTTAGTAATCTATAGTAAAATAGTATGCTGGAAATACAGAAAGTACATCACCGTTATATGGGGTGATTATTGGGAAAAAGAATGGCCCAAAACCGACGCAGTCTATGTATTCTTATTGCAAAAGTATATGAAAAAATTGCATAATAAACTTATTCAATACACAAAAACACATACTACTAAATTGGTTAGTTTTGCATTCACTATTGAAGGTAAAAAACCAAAAAAGCAGCTAAAAGGTATGAGACTTTACGTCTATAACAAAAGCTTGAAGGGGTAGAGTGATCTTAACCACTTGCGTAAATGGCCATAAATATATAGTATTATGCTTATGGAAGGTCAAAAAGGGTCTGTTTCTACAATCTTAGCTGCTGTGTTTGCTGTTTTGTTTATTGGGACGGCTATATTTGGAGTTTCGGCATACAGCGGGCAACAGGATTACAAGAATAATTCAGATGTAAAGGTTGAAAAGGCAGTTGCTGTAGCGGTAGAGCAAGCCAACACTAAGAAAGACCAAGAATTTGCTACAAAAAAGAAATCACCTGTAAGATCATATGTCGGTTCAACAACCTATGGCTCGTTGACTTTTGATTATCCAAAAACTTGGAGTGTGTACGTTGAAGAGAATACTAGTGGCACAGTACTAAACCTTTACGCAAATCCAAACGTTGTACCCGACACAAATTCAGATCAACCTTATGCTTTGCGTGTTCAAATAACAGACAGTAAATACGACAGCGAGGCCGCCAGTATTACCAGAGATACTCAAGCAGGGAAGACTTCAGTCGCTGCTTTTAGACCAGAAAAAGTTCAACAAGCTTTAGGCTTAAAAGCGATTGGGGAGATTGAAAATAAGGTTAACGGAATATTGGTTCTGTTGCCTTTGCGTGATCGCAGCATTAAGATTTTTACTGAGTCACAAGAATTTGCTAACGACTTTAATTCGATTATATTACCAAGCATTACATTCGTTCCTTAGAAAGACTAATTGTTTTAAATTAATGTAGTCAAAAGCGCACTATCTATGGGAGCATATACTCTGCTATACTTTTATTAAATACAGGGGTAATAATGTCATCGAATAGTAAGTTAAGTCCCAAAAGGACTGAGCACCAGTATAGTAACAGTGATGTACTATTTATGCTTGGCGAAGAACTCAAGAAACCCTTAACTGTCATCAAGGCTTTAGCAGAGACAAACGCATCATCTGATATTCAAATGGAAGCTCGCAGGGCACTTAGGACCATAGACAATGTATTGCTATATCAGCAGTTGTCTTCTTCTCAAATAAGCCTAGATTTGGAACCTGTTCATGTTGGCAGCACGCTTACCCAAGTTGCTGCTAATTTAGAGCCACTATCTCTATTGAGAGGATGCGAAACTGAGGTGTATATACAATCTGGAATAACAACCGTCGATGCAGACGCGAACGTTTTAAAATCTGGTATAGAAAGTTTATGGCAAGCAATGTTAGCTATGGCTCAACGACCATCTCCCCTAAATTGGTACGTATATCGGTCCAAAAAAGGCATAAGAATTGCCATAACTAATAATTCTGTAGATTTAAGCAAAGTTAAATTCAACAGCAATAATTTTGGTAAAAGTCGACAACCGTTTGCCGGCTTAAGCGGTCCTGCAACAGACTTAATTACGGCCAGCGGGATGTTCGACTTATTAGGAAGTAAAGTCACTAAAACCCACCGCCAGAATACAAACGGTTTTGCAGTTACTCTTCCTATCAGTCCGCAGTTAGCGTTGGTGTAGGATATGAAAGTTTTGCTAATTGAGCCAGATAGAGTATTAGCAAAATGTATTAGTGAAGAGTTAAAAAAAAGAGACTTATTAACAACCATAGTTACTTCAGCCGACCGCGCCGTAGAAACTGCTGATAATATAAGCCCCGACGCGGTAATTAGTGAGCTATCTTTGCCGGGGCATAGCGGCACCGAGTTCATCTATGAGTTTAGGACGTATAAGGATTGGCAGAATATACCTCTAATCATCTATAGCTCCATAAAACCCTCTAAAAAAGTACTTAAAAGCAAGGACTGGACTTTACTGCAAATTGACAAGATACTCTATAAGCCAGAAGTATCTTTGTCGCAATTATCAGAAGCGGTCGCGGATTTAATAGTAAAATGAAAAAAATCGTATCCAAAGCGATAATACTAAAACGAACTAACTTTGGAGAAGCAGATAGAATTATAAAAGTATTAACCCCTGACAATGGCCAAATAAGTTTATTCGCAAGAGGGGTTCGAAAGAGCAAGAGTAAGCTAGCTGGTGGGCTAGAGCTATTTTCGATTTCTGACATAACCTATATAGACAGTCCAAAAGAGCTAAAAACAATAATTTCTTCAAGATTAGATAAGTATTTTGAATCTATCGTGCATAATTTAGATAGAGTTAATATGGCCTATGATTTTTTGAAATATTCTGACGTATCGACCAAACATAATTCCGAGGAGAATCTATTCAAAATTTTAGCGCTTTCGCTAGAAGGCTTAAACAGCAGCAATTTATCTGATAATACAGTTTACGTGTGGTTTGCCCTTAAGCTTTTGTCCCAGCAAGGTAGTGGCATAAATCTGGAAAAGCCCCTCAGCTCTGAAAAATTTTTAGAGAATGGTGAGTATGATTTTAGTTATGAAGACATGACATTCGCGGATAAAACCAACGGGCCATTCAAATCTCAGCACGTAAAATTTTTACGATTTGCAGAACGCTCTTCTAATCCATTAACTTTGGCTAAAATCGAGAAACAAGAGGCTTATTCCAGTGAGCTAAAAGATCTTGCCCTAAACACCTTGCGCTATACATTTGGCAACTAGCTCTTCTTTTAAGTTACGGTAAGATATAATACATTCTTAGTTTTTTTGGTATACTAAAAGGCAAGATGAGTGATAAACATAAAAGAGTGACTATAGAAGAATTAACAAGCTTAAGTAAACGAAGAGGATTTATTTTTCAAGCTAGTGAAATTTACGGTGGGCTAGCTGGTTTTTGGGACTTAGGACCTCTGGGCGTAGAGCTAGCCAACAATATTAAAAGAGAATGGTGGGCTGCGATGGTCCACAATAACGATAATATTTTTGGACTTGATAGCGCTATAATTCAGAATCCTAAATTGTGGGAAGCTAGTGGCCATGTCGCTGGTTTTACAGATCCATTAGTGGATTGCAAAAATTGTGGAGCAAGGCATAGGGCGGACCATTTGGCAGGTGTTGATTCCACTGATTTAGTAGAATTAGCCAAGTTATTAGTAGATAAAGCATGTCCGGTTTGTGGCAAAAAAGAACTTACAGAGCCACGTAAATATAACATGATGATGAAGACGTGGGTTGGTCCAATAGAAGACGATAGTTCTGTAGCCTATTTGCGCCCAGAAACAGCAGGTTCAATATTTACAAACTATGAAAACGTTCGAGAAACTATGCGTGCAAAATTACCTTTTGGTGTAGCGCAAATTGGTAAGACCTTTAGAAATGAGATTAGTCCAAGGGACTTTATATTTAGGTCTCGAGAATTTGAGCAAATGGAAATGCAGTATTTTATCAATCCCGAATCTCAAGAAGTTAGTTATCAGCAATGGCGTGATTTTGCCTGGAATTTCCTAGTAGATAAACTAGGTATTAAAGAAGAAAATTTGCAGTGGCACGAGCACGATGACAATGAAAGAGCTCACTATGCAGCCGCAGCTCACGACATTAATTATAATTTTTCTCAAGGATTTAAAGAGCTTTGGGGGACACACAACAGGACAGATTTTGATCTTACTAGTCATATCAAGGGTAGTGGTAAAGTTTTACAATACTTTGATGATAAAACCAGAGAAAAGTTTACGCCATATGCCATCGAGTCATCGGTAGGTTTGGGCCGAATGTTAATGGCAGTTCTGACCGACGCTTATCAAAAAGAAGAGATTAACGGAGGAAGCAGGATAGTACTAAAACTCTCGCCAACTCTAGCGCCGTATAAATATTGTGTATCTCCTTTACTTAAAAATAAGCCAGAATTGGTAGAAAAAGCCCGAGAAATATATAAGTTACTTAAAGAAAAATATGGGAATGTTACCTGGGACGACAATGGAAACATCGGTAAACGCTACCGCAGACAAGACGAAATCGGTACACCTCAATGCATAGTAGTAGATTTTGATTCTTTAGAGGATGATAGCGTAACCGTAAGAGACCGCGACACGACAAAACAGGTTAGGGTGTCAGTTGAAGACCTTATGAACTTTAAAAAGCGGAAGTAATCTAATAAGTGATTAAACAAGTACGATCACAAAAAACTTTATACGGCTCTCTATCAAATATAATGATATTTGGAATGATTGCCGTCTTCGCAGGTAATATTTTCGTTTCTGCATCTATGGTTTTTCTAATAGTGTACTTGCTAGCAAAAAACATTAGAACAGGCAGGTTTATTAAAATACGGAAACAACAAATTTTACTATACGCTTCTCGTCAGAAAGATATAGTCTCTTCAACCATTCCACTTAGCAGTGCTTTGTATGAAGTTGTAAGTAGCAACGCCCGCGATATAAAGGTTTCAGATGGGTACACAAAAAACGACTGGGGTTTTGGAGATTTTAATTTCTCTTTTTATTCTAAAGGTACTAGAACAAGCACAGTTTATTTTAGTGTTGGAGTAATTAAACTAGCAAGAATTTTGCCAAACGTATTTTTTGACTCTAAGAGTTCTGGCAAAATGGAATTTAAAAAACTGTTTAAAAGAAGTCAGCTCCATAGTTTAGAGGGAAATTTTGATGACTTTTTTGATACGTATTTTGCAGAAGATTATCAAATAGATAATCTGAGCTTTATTACTCCAGAAGTAATGCAGGCAATACTAGAGGCAAAAGAGTATGACGTTGAGATTTATAAAGATAAATTGTATCTGTATCAAGAGCTCAAAGAGATGCCAGCCCAGATGATCGATATAGAAGATAAATGCAAGCTTATAAGAGCAAAACTTAATAACAACATTCACACATATAGAGATCAGCGTATTGATTACAGTAAGGGTAGGAGAACGGTTTCAATCCAGGGCATAGAACTGAGACGGTCAATGCTTAGATATTATCTGCTTACGTTTATAGGTTTTGCTATCATTGCTTTAGCGGTGGTTAGTATTGTGTGGTTCGACGTAGTATCTTTCCAGATTTTATTGCTTGGTGGCGCGCTAGTTATTCCAAACCTACAGAAAATCATTAAGAGCTATAATTATCAAAAAAAGATCAATGATCTTATGCAAACGAGCAAAGACGCATATTTTTCATTTTTAAGACATTTAGTTTACAATTAGATTAAGCAATAATAAATCTAGGAGATTAGGGGTCATAATGGATAACAAGAGTGATAGCGATAGTTCAGATTTACAAAATGACAATACGTCTACAGCAAATGACAATGCGGAGAGTCAGCCTCCGGCGCAACCGCAGGTAATACAGCCAACAGTTATAAACCCAACAAACAATACTAAAGAAAATCCTTTGCCTCAGGTGCCGATAGAAATTAAGCCCGTACAGCCCAACGATGTTGCACAGAATTCTGATAAAAGTAACCAATCTAGCGCAGTAACCTCTGATAAACCGCCAGAGTCACAAGGTAAAACCGTTAGTTCAGAACCAGATCCCGCGACTGTACAAAATGACACACCCACTACGCAGCAAGCCACATCGCAACAAACTAAGCCAACCGTTGCAGTACCTCCTACGACAGTACAACAAACACAACCGCAACAACCCGTACAACCTAGCAATACTGTAGCCCCGCCAACGCCCAACACAACCAGCACGACACCATCTTTGAAAAATAATTCTAACGTAACCCCACCAGTTTTGCCGGGTAGTACGAATAAGAAATCAAAATTTCCGAAGCATAAATTAGCCGCATTGGTATTAATTCTAGTCTTAGTTATGGCTGGAGGGGCATTTGGATTTGTTAAATATCTAGAAAATACACCTAAAAATGTCTGGGCAAGAGGTATGGCATCAGTCGGAGTAGGGCTAAAGGAAGTAGCAGATAGGTCATTTAAAAGAGACCTAACTAACACAAACTATAAGGGTAATTTTATAATGGAAAAACCCCTTGCTCTGTCTGCAGATTTAGAGGGTAATTATGCACTGTCAGGTAACGGGGCCTTAAAGTTAACTGTTAATTCTCAGGATTTTTCTCCAACTTTTGAATCCAGATATTTCAAACAAGACAAGAAAATCCCAGTCTACTATTTGAAATACACGGGTATAACCTCAATAATCGAATCATTAGTTGGGCCTGGTTATTCATCGCAGGTTTTATCTAGCCTAAAAAGTTATCTTCCAGCAGAAGGGCAGTGGTGGAAGTTAGACCTTAATGAATTGGTGGATCAGGGATTAATACCAAGCGACTTACTAGATACTTCCAGTTCTAGCCAGATAACTCAAGAGGATATGGCTAAAGTAGCCCAAGCAGTTTTAGATGCAACAAACACCTATGTGTTTACCAAGAATTCTTCAGATATGGTCCTTCAATATTCCGACGTATTGGGTAAGGAAGATTTTGAAGGGGTGAGATCTCAAAAATATAAAGTTCAAGTAAACACCGACAATCTAAAAAGATACATAACAGCAATTAGGGATAATATCGAAGCATCTGGCATAAGAGATAAGCTTGGTATAAAAAAGCCTTTGAGTGAAAGCTATACTGATGATGATATCTCAAAAAATGTCGAACAAATTTCAAAGAGTCTTAAGAATTACAATATTGAAGCATGGGTGGCTTTAAATACTAAAGTTCTAAGAAATATCAGAATATCCGACGCTAAGCCCGACAAAGAATCAGATTATTATGTAGATATAAGTATATTGCTAAAAGACAACTCTACTGATATTCCGGTCAGGGTGCGTGTAACTGGTGACGATAAAACAGCAAAAGGTTTCTACGAATTATCTACAACTCTGAGCACTGATACGAACAATATAAAATTTGCTATAAATGCGGACGTAAGTTTTGTTGATAATTCTGCTTCTGATGTTAAGTTTAATTCTGAAGTATCTTTTAGCGGTACGGCTGAAGCGCCAAAAAGTACGATTCCAGAAGGGTCTGGTTCTCTAATTGACCTGATAAATAACTTACTTGGTGGTTATAGTTCTGCGCAATCATCATCAAAAGATGTCGTAAGAACGGTCGACATTAATTTTATATTTCAGAAGCTTGAAGAGTATTATAATGAAAATGGATATTACCCCAGTAGTATAGATACTACAACCCTGCCAGGGCTTGACCCTGGAGCCTTAAGCGATCCTGATGGTAATTTTATTAGCAATGATATTCCAGCTACAGACAATACCCTACCTTTGTTTCCATACCGATTAGATAAACCAGTCGGTGCTCAATATACGTATAGCCCCTATGAGTGTAATATATCCGGTAAAATATGTAGTAAGTATTCCCTCAGTGCTTGGCTTGAGGATGGCTCAAGACTAAGAAAAGAATCGCTATAGAAAGATGTTAATTAGTTAGTCCACAAACGGGTTAATAGTGTCTGAACTAGTGATATACCGGCAACCATAGCTGTATTGTATAAGAATGTGTGGTGTTCAATAAAAAACATCTCTTAGTTAATATACGATTCAATCCTGTAATATATATAATATGGTAAATAGACGAGATTTAGAGATATCCGAACCAGCTAGCCAAATAGAACTAAGCCAGTTTGTCGGGAGGCTTGAAGATATAAAAGATGCACAGACTCTAGGAGGCTCGTACTTTAGTAGTATACATAGAGGCTGCAGAATTATATTAGACGACGGAACTACTAGATCAGTAAACTATGATTACCAGCAGGCCTCAGAAGAATTATACGGAAGAGTAGCTGAATACACCATTACGGTATGTGAAGCAGTACAGGTATCAAAACAATGGTTTGAAAATGCTGTAGATAGGGTACGCTCAAAAGAAGATCAAGGAGGGCTGTTTATAGGTAACGGTGCAGAATTACCACTAGATACATCAGATCTATCTCCGGAAGAGGGAGAATATATCGGTGGTTATTTGCAAAGGTCTGTAGAGTTAACTTTTTTGCGAATGCCCGATGGTGTGAAAGCCGACAAAGAAACAGGTACTGATGTTCTAGATAACGAAGAGAATGTTGAGGTAACATTAGATTGGTCTACTATTTCTCCTCGCAATGGCCTAAGACTTACGCACACTATTGATATGTCTGAGTTCGAAGAAGAATTAAGTGGTGAGCAAACTACTCCCGATGAAATTTTATTAGAGTTTCTGCCATCGTTAACTGGAGTTACTAGAGCCGACCTTGTGATAGCCGCGCAGGGTTTAATATCTGTAGGTTTATTGTCGGGCAGAGCAAGGGCATATAGGGGTGCTCCAAAAGATGTACCCGGAGCAAGATTTTTTGATCCGTTACCTTAAGCAATAGACGAGATTTTTAGGTGCAATAAGGATTTTTTGCTATATAATAATAGCTTATGTTGATATATTTTACCGATGGCAGTTGCTCTCCTAACCCGGGCCCAGGTGGGTATGCCGTTATTTACAACCGTAAGCCTGTAGCCCTAGGGAATTCAAAAGAATCTACAAATATCAGGATGGAAGGGTTAGCTTTGATAGCTGCTATGAAGTTAGCGGACGGAAAAGAATGTGAAATACGCACCGATAGTGAGTTTTGGATAAATGTAATTACTAAATGGGCTCCTGGCTGGAGAGAAAAGGGTTGGAAAAAGTCCAAGGGAAAAATTAAAAACATAGATATTGTTAAATCTATGTTAGACCTATATGAGGATTCTAAAGTTAACTTGGTTTGGGTTAAGGCCCATGTAGGCACCGACGGTAACGAGCTAGCCGACGAATGGGCCAACAAGGCCCGAACCGGCGCTAAACTATAGGTTAGATTATAGAATTTATAATAAATTTGGTAGAATATTATTATGAGTGAAGATAAAGACTACACAAATGTACTTCTGGAAGAGATGAACTCAAAGTTTGATTTACTGCTAGAGGCTGTGAAACCAATAAGGCAGCTACAGCAAGATACCGGTACTCTAAAAGAAGATATGAATGAAGTTAAATCCGACGTAAAAGTCATTAAAGCTGCAGTAACAGACGTCAGTAAAGAAGTGTCTGCTCATGATCTGAGAATAGCCAATCTTGAAAATGCCTAGTCTATGAATATTAATGTGCTATTACTAAACGGATATCCATCTTTGAATTTTCATACTTCGGTTAGTCTGGAGTATTTGTCTAAGCTGTTTAAAGATAGTTGCGCATATTTTGCCAACGCTTATGCTGTTGTTACACTGGCGTTAGTCGTGCTATTTCTTGGCGGTAACGTGTCTCTAGTTCAGGTATTGGCCGTGCTGACGGTTGTATTGGGTATCGTGGCATCGTCCGTTATCATATCAAAAAGTAGATAAAGAGTCAGTAAGGGTGTTCATAATGCTATTATTTATGCAGTTCTGGCGCTATATCTTTTTGGAGTTGGTTTTGCTACTTTTGATATCGTATCTACTCAGGAATGGTATCAAAACGCCTCTATATTTGAGCTAGTTACCTATGTATTATCGGTCGCCATTTTTGTACTTTCGGTTAGGAAGAACAGAATTAAGGCACTTAAGATACCATTTAGTAACAAACTTTTATGTTTGGTGGGCCAGCTGTTGCTTTTGGCACTATAGGATTATTTATCGCTCTTAAATAATCTGCAAATGTATCAATCCTCGCCATAATAGTAGGCTTCACCTTTAGTAACATTAGAGCTGGCAAAACGGTACGATAATGAGAGACTAAACACCAGACAAAATATAGCGGCTTTTGTTGTAGTCCTGGGCGTCATAATTCTAGGGATAAGTAGTTAATGTTGATTTTTAGGCAGGGACTTTCGTATTATTATTGGTATCTTCTGTTAATATGTGTGTATGAGTAATCAGCAAAAAAGACGATTTGGTTTTAGGAAACCTAAAGTAGCTACAAAGCCAAAACCTAATTTTGCATTTATTGATTCACAAAACTTGAATCTTGGAGTCCAGCGGGTAGGCTGGAAGATGGACTGGAAAAAGTTCAGGATATTTTTGAAAAAAGAATACAACGTGGAAAGTGCCTATATGTTCATTGGCTACGTTCCAGATAATGAAAAGCTATATCAGCAGATGAAAGATGCCGGTTATCTGGTAGTGCTAAAGCCAACTGTGGATATGTTTATGAGCGAAGAAGAGCTTAAAGACGAAAAGCACGTAACTAAGGGTAATGCCGATGCAGAGCTTGTTTTGTATGCAATAAAAGAGATGCCAAATTACGATAAAGCAGTTATTGTATCCGGTGACGGTGATTTTTATTGTATTGTAGAGTACTTGGCCGACAAGGGTAAACTTGAGACGCTACTTGCACCGAATTCACATCACTCTACTCTGTACAGACCGTATGAAAAATATGTTACAGTTATCGAAAAGTTCAGACAGCAGCTTAAATATGTATCGAGAAGAAAAGTCCGTCCAAAGTCTAAGTAGGTGCTCGGCTGATTTCTCTTTATCCGTTTTGAGCAACCTGGTACAATACAAGCTAAAGGAGAACATAGTATATGAATGTAGATATAAGTATTTGGGGAATACTACTTGCACTAGTATTTAATTTCATTGTAGGTATGATTTGGTATTCGCCGAAAGTGTTTGGGGCTAAATGGATGGGGTTAGTAAAATTAAGTAAAAAAGACATTCAGAAAAAACCAGATAAGTTCCTTTGGGTGAAGGTTAATTTTGGAGCTTTACTGCAGGCATACGTGTTAGCTTATTCTATAAATCTTACGTTTGTTTACTTTAGGTACTCTTGGCTTGAGGCATCATTAGTCACAGCTATGTTTTTGTGGTCTGGTCTTCAGGTAAGTTTATTGCTTGTGCATGATGCTTTCGAGAAGCGACCCTTGGATTTGACTATGATCAATGCTGGTAACCAGCTAGCTTCTATGTTGGCAATGGGTCTTGCTATTGGTCTTATTAGACCCTAATCAAATACAAACGAATCTCAAAAACTCTAACTATGATGGTACAATTATTTTGTAATGTCAGATAAATCAAAACCATTATTCCCGAAAGATTTTTTGTGGGGAGCCAGTACAGCTTCTCATCAGGTAGAAGGCAACACCTATAACCAATGGACTGTTTGGGAATTAGAAAATGCTGCCAAATTAGCCAAAACAGCTAAATCAAGACTTAGTTGGCTCCCCGTGTGGGATAAGGTAGCAGACGATGCACAAGACCCCGATAACTACATATCCGGAAAAGGCATAGACCATTATAATAGGTACAAAGAAGATTTAAAATTAGCAAAAAACTTGAATATTAATTCTTTTAGGTTTGGTATCGAGTGGTCACGCCTAGAGCCTGAAGAGGGCCAATGGGACGATAACGCGTGGCAACACTACAGAGATTATGTCCAAGAGCTATTAGACTTAAACATTGAGCCAATTTTAAATATCTGGCATTGGACGATTCCAGTATGGTTTGCAGAAAAAGGTGGATTTGAAAGAAGAAAAAATTTAAAATACTACAAAAAATTTGTTAATAAGGTCTGCGAAGAACTTCAGCTAAACAAACTAAAGTTCATCATTACTATTAATGAGCCGAATGTCTACAGCAGCTTTAGCTATGGGACAGGGGAGTGGCCTCCTAACAAAAAGAGTATTTTTAGGACTCTAAGAGTTTATTATCATCTAACTTTGGCACATAAGATAAGCTACAAAATAGTTAAAGCTAGAAATAAAAAAATAAAGATCGGAGTAGCTAGTCAGTTGGCTAACGTACAATCCAAGCGCCCACAGAACCTTTTTGACATATTCGCAACCCATTGGATGCGTTACACCTGGAACTGGTGGTTTTTGAATAGAATAAAGAAATACCAGGACTTTGTCGGATTTAATTATTACTTCACTGATTATTACAGGTGGGGAGATTGGTCGCATCTAAAAAAAGGCAAACTCTTCTATACCGTAAACCCAGAAGTGCCAAAGAGTGACCTTGGTTGGTATATGGAACCAGAAGGACTGTATCCTTTAATAGTTAGGGTTTGGGCACATTATAAAAAACCTATTATGATTACGGAAAGTGGTTTAGCGGATCATGATGACGTTAATAGAAAATGGTGGATTGACGAATCTATAGTGGCAATGGAGAAGGCTATAAGTGAAGGGATAGATGTTATAGGTTACATGCATTGGAGCTTACTAGATAACTTTGAATGGGCATTTGGTTGGTGGCCACGCTTTGGCCTGATTGACGTAAACCATAAAACAATGGAAAGAACCGTCAGAAAAAGCGCACGGCACTACGCAGATGAGATAAAAAGGCTATCTTAGGCAGACTCTTTTTAAGGATATCTATATAAAGTAGAGAACTATGCTCGTGTGAGATCCATCACACTAGTGCTTTAAACTAGGCCCTATACGCTATATGTTGTGGATAAATTAGAATATTGCACAATATTGTGGATAAGTGGGTAATTACTGATAAAAAGTAGTTGCATGTGGGTCCAAGTGGGTAGTATATTGGTGGTAGTGGGTAATCGTGGTAAGCAAAACAGTTACCATACGATAAAAACAAAAATACCACTACAAATTAAAACAACCAGAGGAAAAATGGGTAAACTAGACTACTTTGAGCGAAAGCTGGACGATAAGCGTCGGCTAACCATCCCTTCAGAATTAAGGGGTGATCTTGCTGAAGGAGTAGTAATTACTCGTGGATTCGGTCAATATCTGCATCTCTATCCAAAAAAAGTTTGGGATGAGAAGGTAGAACCAAAACTTGACGGAGACATCCTCGATGAGCGTATCGCTGATCTTAACGTCCAATTTAGGACAGGGAAGATTGACGTCTCGCCGGACGATAAGCAAGGACGGATAACCATAGAACAACACCTGTTGTCTTATGCCGGAATTGACAGAGAAGTCGAGGTTGTTAGTGTCGGACAGTATTGGCGTATCATCGCCAAGTGACCCGATTTTAGTTTGTTAGTACCTTAACAAATATAAAAAAAGCAGTAAGATAGAAGCCAGTTAGTTCGACTCGAGGTTAGCTAATTGGCAGTTAACATGTGGATTTAAGGTAACCACATAAAAAACCTTCGCACTTTTCTAAAACATCTCCCAAAACTCCACCTCACACATAAGTCTCTCAACTTACTAGAACATCGAGATAGAAGATTATATAAGGATTTTTTAAATCTTTTCTAAAAAACTTCTTAAATTCGCGATGTTCTTAAACAAAAACAAAAACTGATCAAAACAAAAATGTTAACTGCTGATTAGGTGATCTTGCACTTCAAAGACAATATAGTTAAAACACACGGAAAAAGGTAAATGTGCTAAACTATACTCGTTGAAGTAAAAACAAAAATGTAAGACAAAAGATATGCCAAAACAAAAACAAACTACTCATATCCCTGTACTCAGTGATGAAGTGATAGAATATCTGAACCCTCAAAAGGGAGAAAGATATCTTGATCTCACAGCTGGTTATGGCGGGCATGCAAGTAAAATTTTATCTTTAACAAATTACCAAGCAACTCTTGTAGATCGCGATATTAATGCGATCAAAGTGTTACAAAGTAAATTTAAAGATAAGCAAGTCAATATAGTTCATGGAGATTTTCTAAATGTGTCTAAGCAATTAGCAGCACATAAAGAAAAATACGACATGATTCTAGCAGACTTGGGCGTATCCTCACCGCACCTTGACAAAGCGAGTCGTGGGTTTTCTATACAAAAAGATGGACCTCTAGACATGCGCATGGACCAAAGCCAACAATTATCGGCGTTAGACGTAGTAAATACATATAACGAGCGACAATTGCAGGAAATTCTAAGCCGTTACGGCGAAGAACCTAAGGCAAGAAGGATAGCGCAGTTAATAGTAGAGTCTCGTCCCGTAAAGACGACGCACGAACTAGCAAATATAGTGAAAATGGCCTGGACCGGATATAGCCGGTCGCACCCAGCCACTAGGACATTTCAAGCCATAAGGATTGCAGTCAACGATGAATTGAGTCAACTTGAAGAATCAATGCAAATCTGGTTAGAATTATTAGCTCCTGGAGGTAGAATGGCCATAATATCCTTCCATAGTCTTGAAGATAGTCTTGTAAAAAGATTTTTCAAGGAATTTGGAGGAAATACATATGATGCAATCTTGAACGTCTTAACAAAACGACCCGTTCAAGCGTCATCACCGGAATTAGTTTATAATCCGCGAGCTCGTAGCGCGAGACTACGAGTCGCAGCGAAAATAAAAACAAAAAGAAAGGGGACATGAGCTTATGCCAATTCAGGTAAAAACCAGCTCACGCTCCTACAAAGTAAAAGTCAGAGTAGTCTGATTTCTCGTAAAAGAGAAGTTCCGACTATGACGGCAACGCTTTAAAGGTAAGCGTACGTAAAAGTGATCTAAAAAACATGAGAAGGCAACACGCGCCCGTTTGTCTTCTCAAAGATCACTTTAAGAAAAACAAAAAACAAAAAACAAAACATGACATATTCATCAGCAGTAAGCGTTAATAGAAAACGTTTTGCCTCTAGGGGTCAAAACGCGGTCGTATATAAGACAAAGACCAGAAGATTAGGCCCAGTTAGTAATGCTATCACATTGGTGTTGCTGGCAAGTTTGATTGGGTTAGTTTATTTAACGCAAGTCACAAAGATAAACTCGTTCAGCTATGAAATTAATAGCTTAGAACAACATCAGTCGCAATTAAAAGAAGAACAAAAAGACCTTGAACTAACGGCAGCAAGACTGCGTTCGGTTGAATCTTCTAAAGTTGCAAAGGTGGCTAACAGCTTAGTCTCTGTTGGCCCATCTGGCACTATTACAGAGTAAATGATGCTAATAATGCGCTATAATAGGTAAACGTTTAGCCTATGAAACCATCAACTTTAATATCACCGCAAGGACGTATCCGACTACTATACATATTAATAGTAGCTGTGAGCGTTATTTTTATTTTTAGACTATTTTATTTACAAGTGTTAAGACACGACTTTTATCAATCTGAGGCAACGCAAAATCAGCTAAAGCAGTATGTTATACCCGCAGAAAGAGGTTCTATATATTTTACTGATGGAGAGAGTTCAATCCCCGCTGTACTAAACGAGGCTAGGTATAATATTGTTGCAGACCCTCAAGTAGTTCAAGATAAGGATTCTACGGCAATTAAACTATCAGATGTTTTAGGAATCCCAAGAGTAGAGATCTATGAACACCTACAAGCAAATAATAGATATGAAATTATATCTAAAAAACAAACAAAAGTAATTAAAGAAGAAGTTCAACAGCTAATGTTTGGTGGTGAGATTACAGGTATTTTTGCTATAAAGACGACCCAGAGGGTTTATCCATACGGCACACTAGCTTCTCAGCTCCTAGGCTTCGTTGATGATACTGGCGAGGGCAGGTATGGAGTAGAGGAATCACTAAATCCTTTATTGGCAGGTACAGAGGGTAGGGTTAAAGCTCTCACGGATAAAAATGGGGTTCCTTTGTTAGCTAGTGGAGACAATGTTCTTGAGGACCCGATTGATGGTTCAAATATTTTATTATCTATCGATGTAGCAATGCAACGGCAGGTTGAGGATATTCTAAAAAAGGGTTTAGAACATGCACAAAGTGATTCAGGTAGTGTTATAGTTATGGATCCATTCACAGGGCAAGTAAAGGCAATGGCGAATTTGCCAACTTATGACCCTGCTAAATTTGCGGACGTTAAGGATTTGTCGGTGTTTCAAAATGCTGCGGTCAGTTCTACAGTTGAGCCAGGTTCTACAATGAAGGTGTTTACTGCAGCTGCAGCCCTTGATTCCGGCTCTGTCACCAAAGATCAAACCTACTATGATCCTAGCTTCTATATAGTCAACGATTTTAGAATTCATAATATAGCAGAGGACGGCGGGGCAGGCACTAAGAGTGTGTCTGACATTCTAAACCTGTCTTTAAATACTGGCGCAACATG
>CAYVHE010000015.1:0-17841 GCA_964451085.1 uncultured Candidatus Saccharibacteria bacterium
GCACACCGCTTATAATAAACCCTCTAGAGAAACGTCCTCGCCTCATATAAACGGTTGTATTTGGCGCAGTTGGAGTAGTGTTGGGACTATTTGGATATACGTTAGGATTATTTGCTGGTACGTTTGGATTACTGGGGTTATTTGGATTAGGCGGTGTAGGACCGTGTGGCCCACCTGAACCAGGATAGTTCGGCGGCGGTAACTGAGAGATGCCCTTACTGCTCGACTGCTTCGAATCAACACTAGTGATACGCCTAGCAGAAGACACGTTCGGATTAGCCTGATTTTGGTCCAGTTCTACTGCTTGAGATACTTCGTTAGATAAGTCTATATGTTCGACTGGCTCTTGTTCTTGACTGTCGTATTGAGCATTTTTTGTCTCAATGTAATCTATTCCGTCCAGATGGCCCGCGTCTAACGAAAGATCGCTTGCAGCCTCTACGAAAGCCTCCTGAATAGTTTCTTCTGTAAAGCCTTCTTCTGTCTCTGCCCTCTCCCTTAACGATTCCAGGAACGCTGCATCAGCCAGAACTTCAAACTCTTGCTCATTATTACCTTCAGCCTGATCTAATTCTTCCAACACATCTTCACCGCGATAATTGATAATAGCTATTGTTGCTTCATGTACTTCACCCTCAGAAAGTTCTTCTTCTTGAGCTATTTCATTGTTTTTAGACTTTTCATGTAGCTCTTTTTGTTCTGATTGGTTCTTAGGTGTTGAAACGTTATCAGCATTCTTTTCTTGACTTCCGAATCTCCTAAAAAAAGCGGCTTTTTTAGTACGCTCTTTGTTATCATGAGACCTCTCCTCGGAAGTAGTAGGGGGGATTTTATCAACTTCGCCTTGGGCTGACCTCTTCTTTTTTTTGCCTCCAAAAATACTGTATTTTTTGTCGTCATCCTCTGATTTTTTTGACTTTTCCAGGTTGTTCTTGCCTTCTTCCATACAAGCATTATTTTAACAGATTATAAAAAGTATTAGCTTTATTAATAAAATTGCCCTATAGTAAACATCAATTATTACTAATCTTGCATGAACGAGTACACTGATTTTCTATCAGCTCGCGGTCCAATACAAAAATTTAAAAGAACAGAGAATATATGTCAAGCGCTAAACAGACGTTGTCAATATATTGGCAACATACCCGGAAATTCAAAAAGCAACTCTGGTTTATATATCCAGCGATATTCATTGCTATGCTTTCTGAAGACTTCATTGAGCCAATTCTTATCAGTGGTATATTAGATAAATTAGCCCAAAACAACCTTGAAGCTCTGCAGGGCAATACAACTTGGTGGATATTTGCTGCAATTATAGCCTTAGAAGGCTTTAGTCATATTATGTGGAATTTTATCGTTAGATTTGTCTGGAGAACTCAAGAAAGGATTATGTTAAGCCTAAATATGGCCGCCTTTGACCATTTACAGAAAATGAGCTACGGATTTTTCGCTAATAGGTTCGCCGGGTCACTAGTTAATCAAGTTAATAAATTTGTTAGGTCTTTTGAGAGATTTACAGACCCATTAACTTGGAATGTTTATAAGCTACTGGTCTCCTTGCTGCTTACTTCAATTGTACTATTTCAAAAAGCACCCATTGTTGCTCTAGCTATAATAATTATAAGCATCATATATGCGCCGATAATATGGTTAGTTAGGAAAAAACAAATCCCACTGACAACTAAGTGGTCTAAGGCTGAAACGGAGCGAACGGGACAACTTGCAGATATGGTCTCAAACGTTATTGCAGTCAAGTCTTTTTCTAATGAGAATAAAGAAAGACAAAGGATGCTCAAAAGAGTTAGCACTGTATACAACAGGTCAATAGACACCATGAAGCTAAACATGACTCAAGAATTAGGTACTGGTGCCATTCAGAGAAGCATCAATATCTCTGTCATAGTTCTGTCTGTAATTTTAGCAGTGCACGGGACAATTCAAGTCGGGACTATTTACCTGTCCTTAACATTCTCTATAGCAATTATGCGAAGACTTTTTGACTTGAGTAACACTTTTAGAAACTTCACAAGAGTGTTTGGTGATGCCAGAGATATGACAGATATCTTTAACATAGAACCTGAAGTAAAAGACCCCGAACATCCACAAAGCTTCAACCCTAAACTTGGTGCTGTTGACTTTAATAATGTAACTTTTTCTTATCAAGATTCGCGTGCTAACGTCAAACTGTTTAACAAATTGAATTTACATATAAAATCAGGAGAAAAGATAGGTCTTGTCGGACCTAGTGGCGGAGGAAAAACAACTATCACGAAACTATTGCTACGTTTTATGGACATCCAAAGTGGCAGTATTAACATCGATAACCAAGATATCTCTAAAGTCCGTCAAAGTGATTTACGAAAGTATATTAGTTATGTTCCTCAGGAACCACTGTTATTTCACCGCTCGCTATCTGAAAATATCAACTACGGCAACATAGCTGCAACGCCTGCCGACACAATAGCTGCCTCAAAAAACGCCCACGCCCATGAGTTTATAAAAGCACTGGGTGAAGGATATGACACTTTAGTGGGAGAAAGAGGAGTAAAACTATCTGGTGGCCAAAAACAACGCGTTGCCATTGCAAGGGCAATGATTAAAGACGCCCCACTACTAGTCCTAGATGAAGCTACATCCGCACTGGACTCTGAAAGCGAACAACTAATCCAGAACGCTCTTTGGAAGTTAATGGAGGGCAAAACTGCCATAGTAATCGCCCACCGCCTAAGTACCATTCAAAAAATGGATAGAATCATAGTACTAGACGAAGGTAAAATTACAGAAGAAGGCAGCCATGAGCAGCTCTTGAAGAGCACTAAAGGCGTCTACGCAAGGCTTTGGAAACACCAGTCAGGTGGTTTTATTCAAGAATAAAAAATCTTAAAATACACTGAGTTATTTTAAGATTTTTTGCCTTTCTCTAAATCGTCAGCTATCTCAGTAAGTCGCTTATTTTCTTCGTCTATAAACTGCTGGACTCTAGGGTCTACTAGGCTAATATCGTGGTTATTTGCCTCATCAAGAACTTGTTTTTCCCTTGGGTCAACACCCTTAGCAACCCCTGACATAGTTTGCTCGGATTCTTCAATAAGAGATTTTGCTTTGTCTTCAGGCATGTCTACTCCCCCGCCACTGGATGGGGTTTCAGCACTCATAGAAATCTATTTCTCTGGCTTTGAGTCTGATTTTGAATTGTCTTTATCGGACTTATCGGCATCTTCTGAATCACCGTCTTTGTCTTCTCCGCCGTTTTCACTAGGAACATCAGCAGCATCAACGTCAGTTGCTTCCTCTTCCTCTTCTGGTTCTTCTACTGCTTTAGGTTCCTCAACAACTGCCAATGGTGCTTCTGCCTCGGTTAACACCTCAACATTTGGTGGAATTATTACATCGCCTACAGTGACTCTGTCCCCTGGGTTTTCTAGCATATCTGCCATAACTATCAATGACTCAGGCAAGTCTGCCGGCAAAGCTTTAATTAGGACAGTTGTGTTTGGTCTAACTATAAAGTTACCTAGTTTCTCGGCTGGTACATCACCTTCTATTTGTACAGGTACTTCGGCCTCAACCGGATCGTTCTTGTTAACAGCATGAAAAGCTACGTGCATAATGGTATTTTTTGCAGGATCAACATGAACATCTTTTATCATCGTCAGGTAGTTGTTTTTTCCAACTGTAAGTTCCACAGGCTGTGAAGTACCGGCCGCAGACCATACTTTGGTTAACGGTATATAATCAATAGCAATATTAATTGAATCTTTACCTTTTTCATATACGATTGCAGGAACTTTTCCAAGCAATCTAATATTTCTTACCTTTTTCCCGGTAATTTCTCTTTTTTCTGCACTCAAAACAATCTTATCTGAACTCATATATCCTCTTTCTTTAGTGTATTATAACAGATTAGACAGCATAATAACACTGTTTTTACTGTGCTACAATATCACCTATACATGAGTATCCTTGACCCCCAAACAATTGTTCAAAGTGGCGGATTATTAGTAATCGGAGCTATCCTATTTGCTGAATCTGGACTACTGGTAGGTTTCTTTTTACCAGGCGATACATTATTAATTACAGCTGGAGTCTTCGCTTCACACGGTAAGCTGTCGTTGGTCTGGTTGCTAGTTGTGGTAGTACTATCCTCTACTGCTGGTGACAATGTCGGATACCAAATAGGTCATAAAACAGGTCATAAAATCTTCAAGAAAAAGGATGGCATACTATTTAGACATGAGTATCTGCAAAGAGCGGAGGATTTTTATGAATCACACGGGGGTAAAACAATTACACTGGCTCGTTTTATACCTATTATAAGAACATTTGCTCCCATAGTTGCTGGCGCAGCTAAGATGGACTACAAAAAATTTATGTTTTTTAACATTTTAGGTGCTTTTGTTTGGGGTATAAGTGTGACTTTCCTTGGATACTTTGTAGGTAGTAAAATTCCAAATATAGATTCCTACCTACTTCCCGCAGTTCTTGCAGCAACCGTATTTACATTTACTCCCGCTCTATATCACATCTTAAAAGACAAAGAAACAAGACGTCGTCTACTATTAAGATTTAAAAACAAATCTACAAAAAAATAAAGCTAAACTATCTATAACATTTTCTTAAGAAATTGACCGGTAAAGGATGCTTTCACTTGAGCTACTTTTTCTGGGGTACCGTGCGCTATAATTGTGCCACCACCTTCTCCGCCTTCTGGGCCCATGTCTATAATATAATCAGCCGATTTAACCACATCTAGGTTATGCTCGATTATAATCATACTGTTTCCATTATCAACAAGGGCGTGTAGCACTTCTAGCAACCTGTTTACGTCATCTATGTGTAAACCTGTAGTAGGCTCATCAAGAACGTAAAGTGTCCTACCAGTAGAGCGCTTAGAAAGTTCTGTGGCTAATTTAACACGTTGAGCTTCTCCACCAGACAAAGTAGTGGCTGATTGACCAAGGTGCATATAGCCAAGACCTACTTGCACTAAGGTAGATAGTTTCCGTTGAATCGATGGAATGTTTTTAAAAAATTCTAAAGCCTGCTCGCAGGTCATATCTAGAATATCGGATATTGTCTTGCCCTTATAATGTATTTCCAGAGCTTCTTTGTTGTATCGCTTACCATTGCAGACCTCGCAAGGTACGTAGACGTCTGGCAAAAAGTGCATCTCAATTTTTATTACACCGTCACCCTGACAGTTCTCACAACGCCCACCTTTGACATTAAAACTAAATCTACCTGGCTTATAACCCCTGATTTTAGCTTCCGGGGTTGCAGTAAAAAGCTCTCTAATTGGCGTAAACACTCCAACATAAGTAGCTGGGTTACTCCTGGGAGTACGGCCAATTGGTGATTGGTCGATAATAATCACCTTATCTAGATTATCAACACCCTCAATATCGTCATGTCTGCCTACTGCCTCATGTGCTCTTTGCAGCCTAGAATGTAACTCTTTAGCAACAATATCATTAATTAAAGTACTCTTACCGCTACCAGATACACCGCTGACAACTACCATCTTGCCTAGTGGAATTGTGACATCGATATTCTTTAAATTATGTTCACGAGCTCCCCTAACAACAAGCGAAAGACCATTACCTTTTCTACGTGTTTTAGGAGTCTTTATACTTTTTTCATGCCTTAAATATTGCCCTGTGATACTTGCTTTACTCTTGGCCACTTCTTCCGGAGTTCCGTGAGCAATAATCTTTCCTCCATGAACACCAGCGCCAGTACCAATGTCTACAAGAAAATCAGCACTTCTAATCGTTTCCTCGTCATGTTCCACGATAATCACACTGTTTCCAATATCTCTAAGATGCTTAAGGGTTGTTATCAGTCTAGTGTTGTCCTTCTGGTGAAGACCAATTGACGGTTCATCCAAAACGTACAAAACGCCTTGCAAACCTGAGCCAATCTGTGTTGCTAGTCGAATTCTCTGAGCTTCGCCGCCGGATAGAGTATTGGCACTTCTAGCAAGAGTTATGTATCCTAGACCAACTTCATTCAAAAACCGCAATCTATCATTAATTTCTTTAACAATTTGTTTTGCGATTGTTTGCTCTCTTGAAGTTAATTTTAAGTTAGCGAAGAATTTAACTGCCTGAGCAACAGATCTTTCACTAATATCCATAATTGATTCATTTTTAAAAGTAACCGCCAGAACAGCCGGTTTTAGGCGTTTACCTCCGCACGTATAGCAAGGCCTCTCTACCATAAATCTTTGTATTTCCCGGCGCATAAAATCACTGTCGGTTTCTTTGTGACGGCGCTCTAAATTAGGTATAACGCCTTCATATGTTGTATTAAAATGTCTACCACTACCCAAAGCTACGGAATATGATTCTTCTCCTGTACCATACAGCAGCTTATCAATTTGAGATTTGCTTAATTCACCCGTTGGAACGTGTAAAGAAAAGTTGTATCTATCGGCAACGGCCGCCATTTTCTTCATATTCCAAGCATCCGCCATCATTCTGTTATACGGCCGAATTGCACCTTCTGCTACGGTTAGCCTACCGTTTGGTAAAACTAATTCTGGGTCAACCTCTAGTTTGTTGCCCAAGCCAGTGCAAACAGGGCAAGCACCATGAGGATTATTAAAACTAAAAGTGCGCGGCTCCATAACTGGTGCAACAAAATCCGGGTATTTAGAATTATAATAGCGCTGAGAAAACTTATAAAGTTTATCCGAATCATCAACATCTATTATTTGAACTTGTCCTTCTGCTATCTGCAAAGCGTTTTCTACAGCCTGAAATATTCTACTAGATTGATCAGTATTATTTACCACTCTGTCCACGATTAGCTCAATGGAATGCTTAAATTTTTTATCTAATTGAGGAAATTCATCAAGAGCATAAACAACTCCATCAACTCTGGCTCTGGCGTATCCTTGACGTGTAAATAGTTCTGGGATGTGGGCATGTTCGCCTTTTTTATCAATAACAACTGGGGCTAAAACCATAAACCTATGATCTTTTGGTAAATTCTGAACACCGTCGGAAATATCTTGAATAGTCATTGTCTTGATTCGTTTGCCGTCTGGACCATGAGCTATACCGATTCTGGCAAAAAGTAATCTAAGATAGTCATAAATCTCAGTTACAGTTGCAACTGTAGAGCGTGGATTCCTAGAAGTAGATTTTTGGTCAATTGATATTGCTGGACTTAACCCCTCAATATAATCTACTTCAGGTTTTTCCATAAGTCCTAAAAACTGTCTGGCGTAGGCACTTAAAGATTCAACATAGCGACGTTGTCCCTCGGCATAAATAGTATCAAAAGCCAAGCTAGATTTACCTGACCCACTCAATCCAGTTATAACAACTAATTTATTTCTAGGGATACTAATAGAAACGTCTTTTAGATTATGTTCTCTGGCTCCTTGAACTTTTATAAATTCTGACATGACCCTCTATTATACAGAGAAAACTCTCCCCCAGTCAATATATGGCTATCTGACAGAATATGTTCGGAACTCCAACTCTTGTAAGCAAAGATTATCGTTGATAGACATCGGCAATACGGCCATTCCTACGGCTATGGCATCCATTACGTCCGGTTCCGTTGCCTTAGAAAGTGGTTGCTCGAAATTCCCCAATACTAGCTTTGGATTTATCTCTCTGCGACCTCTAAGCTCCCCGTTGGGTTTAATCCCTTTAGCTCCGTGTTCAAATAGTATTCTATTTATACCGAGTATTTCTTCTCTTAAAACCTCAGAAATAACTGGCGCAAGGACTGTGCGTCGTTTTGTAGCTAAGAGCCCGGGGGCTCCCAGTCTTACGTGCAAACATTCGTTTTCTACTATCTGTTCAGATCTTTTTACTTGTGTTGTTAGTTTACTAACTTGTACTCCTGCCAGGAATCCAATGTTAAATTCTCTAGAAAATCTGCGCGGATCTAGAGAGAAAACCTGCATTCCTTGAGTTGTTTTTATTGGAGGGATATCTCCACTGTTGGCAAGATCAGAAAGCATGCCACTAATGTAAGAGACGTGATCTTGGTCTACTCTTCTAAACGCTTTTATTACTTTTCCACCTCTTTTCTCACGGTCTGCTTCAAAATCACGTGTGCGATCATAACCCCCTTCGGTTTCTCCGACTCATTTTATTTTTCTCCTGTGTTTTAAATCTCTTGTTATGATTTTATTGTAGCAGTGCTATTACCTATCACAAAGTGGTCATGTATACTAATAACACCCTATGAGTAAAAAATCAGGTAAGAAAAATTCATTTTTAAAAATAGTTGGTACTGATATTGCAGCAGTTTTAGTTTTACTATCAATTCCTATAATTGGTCCAATACCTGGCCCCGGTGGAATCCCATTATTACTAACGGGTCTGGGTTTACTTTCGATTAACCATGATTGGGCCAAAAAATGGCTACACTACGTCAGAAAACACAGTCAATCACTACGTGAAATAATGTTTCCTGATTTGTCTTGGGCGAAATGGGCTTGGGATACTGTATCCGCTCTAGTTTTAGGCGCCGGGTTTTGGATAAACTTAACAGCTGATTGGTGGCTACTCCGAGGTTTAAGTATTGGGATCATGGCAGGCGCAACAACTATTTTTATGCTCAACCGCAATAGGATAGATTGGTTAGATAAAAAGCTTTTGCACCGTTAGTCTATAAAGACTGCTCGGGCAAAATACTCTCAGCATACAACTGTAATTCTGTTAATAAAAACTGTTTATCTTTAGTTGGTTTACTCTCAGACATTTCTTGCAATGTAGCAAAGAATTTCGCGGCTTTGCTAGAGTCTCCACCACCAAATAAGACCTTAGCTCTATGCTCTTCCCATGCAGCTCGTTCTTCGTTGGTTAATTTTTTGGGATAATTTCTTGCTTTGTAAAGTGGAATGAGTCTGCGAATTCTGTCATTTTTGATTTTTGGTATAAGTTGCCCTAGTTCTTCTGGCTTAGACTCTCTAACAAGTTTTAGTTCGGCTTGATCGCCATAATTCCAAAAACCATCGTACATCTGATTATCTACTGAATCATCTAGGGGCAGTCTGGCTTGCTGTTCCCCTTCAACAATATCTAATGCCAACTTCATCGCCTCGATAAATTCGGGGTTTTCTGATAATATTTTGAGATTATTATGCATTGTTTTGATATCAATAGCTAAGCGCTCATTTGTAGCGTCATTCAATACAGAAATTGGTGCAATAGCCGGTGCCCGGTTATATTGAATTAATTTTACTGGTAACTTTTCTATTTCGTCACCATATCTGGCTTGCCAATGCTCTGCGAGCTTTTTAGCTGACATTCCAAGCCACTTTGAAGGATCCTCACGCAAGTCATAAACAAAAGCTGTATCTCTTTTTGGGTGCTTGAATAGAGTTTTTACCACTGTAGTCTTCTGGTGTGTAGAAGAATACCTTCCTGACGTATAAACAAATGATTTATCCCCCTCAACCAGCGCTGCAACCTTCTTTTTATCTCTCATACTTAGTAAGTAGTTGAATAGTTTGGGCTGGGCATCTTTAAAACCTTGAGCTAGCTCAATCAAAGCCTCCACGTCGCTCAAGGCATCGTGGGCGTTATCATGCGTTAAGCCGTTCTCCTTAGCCATAAGCTCTAATTTTACTGTTGGTCGTCCCTCAATATTAGGCCATTTTAGACCTTCTGGGCGCAAAGCACGCATCATCCTCATGGCGTCTAACAAGTCCCAGCGACTTCTATCATCTTGCCAATGCCACTGATAGGGGTCATAAAAGCTTCTATAGAGAACTCGTCTCATAAATTCATCGTCAAATCGTATATTGTTATAACCTACAAAAACGGTTCCGGCTATGGCAATCTTGCCATAAAAGTATTCAGTAAAGTCGGCCTCACTGAGACCTTCCTGTTGGGCTTTTTGTGGAGTAATACCGTGCACTAACACCGCATCAGGCTCTGGCAGCACATCATCTGCTAGTTTTATTAGAATGTTATCAGGTTCACCAATAGCATTTAGTTCCTCGTCTGTGCGCTGTCCAGCAAACTGCATAATTCTAGCATCATTTGGCCTAAGGCCAGATGTTTCTAGGTCATACCAATAAAAGCTCTTCATATACAGATAGTGTAGCAAGTTTTGCAAATATATATAGGATACAATACAAGGCTACATCCTAATATTCAATAAAGTCGTCGCGGTTATCACCAAAATATATTTTTGTTTCTGGCTGAATATTGTTCTTCTCAAAATATCTTATGATTGCCATCTTGCGCATAATATCTCGCAATCTGCGTACGGCGTCTTCACTAGCAAAGTCTGTTCTAGCCGCAAAACGTTCGATTTTTCTACCCTTTACGACGCAGTAATCGTCTTTTTTTGTAACCTTCCAGGAGTCCTCTTTTTTAACTGCCCTAATAACTGGAATCTCTGGGTTAGCTTCTTGCTCAGCCTTTATTATCTCTTTTTGCTTGCCGACTAGATCACTAAGCTTATATAGCAACTCTTTCAAGCCCTTATTGCTCAGAGCAGAAATTGCATATATGTCAGCATCCTTAACGACTTTTTTAAGATTTTTTATCTGATCATTTACTATGTCTTCGTCCAAGCCCTCGATCTTTGTTATAGCCACAATGTATGGTTTAGATGACACGTTTATAGAATAGTTTTTTAGCTCATTTCTAATTGTAATAAAATCTGAGGCAATATCTTCAGAATATGCATCAATCAAATGTAATAATACGGTCGTACGTTCTACATGACGCAGAAACTCGTCTCCAAGTCCTTTTCCTTCACTCGCCCCATCTATCAGGCCTGGTATATCAGCTACAAGTAATTCCTGAGTGTTGCTGATATGAGCTACTCCTAGATGAGGGTTAAGAGTGGTAAAAGGGTAGTTAGCAATTTTTGGCTTTGCACTACTAATCTTTGAGAGCAGTGTGCTCTTACCGGCGTTAGGCAGCCCAACTAAACCTACGTCCGCTATAATCTTAAGCTCCATCTCAATTTCAAGTAATTCTCCCTCTTCACCTTTTTCAGCAATTTTTGGAGCTTGGCGGACACTACTAGTAAAGTGTGCGTTACCAAAGCCCCCTTTGCCGCCTGTTGCGACTAACTCTCTTTGACCGTTGGTCTTTAAGTCTACGATTAGCTCGTTTTTTATGCTTAGCTGAGTACCTACGGGAAGCAGAACTTCAAGATCTTTGCCAGCTTTACCGTGCCGTTTAGCGTTAGCTCCATTACCGCCATCTCCAGCTTTAAGCTCTTTATTTATCCTAAAACTAGAAAGTGTGTTTTGGTTATTGCTAGCTATAAAAATAATGTTGCCACCATTACCACCGTCACCACCGTCTGGCCCGCCATTAGTAATATACCGTTCTCTCCGAAAGCTTACTATGCCCCTGCCACCTTTACCGGCACGAACTTGAACTAATGCTGAGTCTACAAACATATCAGGGGACAGTATATAGTATTTCGTATTTTGTATCTAGTATACAGAACAGTGAGAGTCCCATTTTCTAAGCCGTCTACATCCTCAACACACCCGGAGACTTCAAATGTTATAACAGAACCAGCACTGAACATGAAGACGCTATATGTAGATTAGCTCTTCTGTGAGGTGAGAATAATAGTCTCTCCTCTCTCTTATAGATACGTTCTTATCCTAAAGGCGAATTATGTAATTGTATGCACCAATTGCAGATACGGGAACTATACGAGTAGACGTTACGTTCCATCCACGATAATTCATCTCTGAGATAAACAGACTCCCGTCTGGAAGGACTTTTTCAACTAACGCGACGTGTCCGTAATAGCCAGAGTTGCTTACTAAAATAGCTCCTGCTGGTACTTCGCTGACACCAGGATGATTTATTACACCCCATCCAGGAGTAAATGCAGCTCTATTATCCCAAGTATTGGCATTTCCCCATCCGGTCGGGACGCTAATGCTATTGGCGACATAATATGTGCAGTTTCCAAACTCATATCCGTTATACCCGTAAGCCGCTGCTCTAAAGTTATAAACTGGCGCTGCTCTTGGAGTAATCTTCTTACCACCAGGGATAAAAATTTTAGATCCTTCAACGAGCCCAGTAATTTCTGTATCATTAAAGGCTACTAATTTATCTTTATTGGCACTAAATCTTGAAGACAATGATTGTGCTGAATCGCCTGACTTTACAGTGTACAAAAAACCGTTTGTTGGTGGTACGACGATTTCTTTACCAACTTCTAGACGGCTACTTACCATGTTATTTGACCAACGAATACTATCACTTGTTACGCCAAATTTCTGTGCCAAAGAATCTAGGGTGTCGCCACCTACAACAACATAAGTACCGACATCTTTTATAGATTTAATGTCGGTATCTACTATTTGTGGTTTAGCAATAATTTGAGAATCTGTAGAGGCTATAGCTAATTCATGTGTTCTAGAGTCGGCATCATTTATAAGCGCTGTCGTCTCTTCCATTCTAGTGAGTTGTGCGATGTTAACAGCTATATCTGCACTTGAAAGAGTATCTAAGGGATCCACTGAATCCTGCTTTGCAACAGCCAGACTAACCGACGGAGTCAAATCAGATGCGTTTGGCCTAGTACTAACGACAAACACTGCAACAGCTGCAAAAATAGCTAAGTTAATACTAATTAGTCCATACCCCACCAATCGCTTTTTGCCTCTGAAAAAACGATATTTCAACCTTTTTTGCGCCGTGTGTGCTGCGTCATTTACCTGCTTGCTTAATTGCTGGGCAGGCCCTTGAGTAGCTCCAAATAATCTACGAATTCTAATCTCCTGGTGCGGGTTCTGCCTGTTCTTCTAAAAAAACGCACCTATCGTCTGCTGGGGTTAGTTGTTATTTAAAAGGATGTTCGACCAACCTTTTGTTTTAACTTAAATTTACTACTTAAAAGCAAACGAGTAGCAACATCAATATAATCTGTTATTAATAGTTTATATCTTTATCACTACAGCAACAGAGTATAGCTGAAAAGGGGTATATTGTCAATTTATTGGCACAGTTTTGTGCAGTAGTTAACTACGTTTGATTGATGCTCTGCTAAGGTGTTGGCAAAGTACGTCTTGCCATCATCTCCAGCTACAAAATATAAATAGTTTGTTGTTGCTGGGTAAGCAACTGCCGATAATGAGTCAGCACTAACGTTACTTATCGGTCCAGGAGGTAAACCACCATGAATACGAGTATTATATGGAGTATCAGTAATCACAGACTCATCTAAGCCCGTTATCTGGGCACCATAGAAAGCCGTAACGTCACTGCCCAAAACAATACCTTCTTTAAAACGTCGCAAAAAGACCTGTGCAACGGTAGGCTTGTCTGCCGGATTACTAACTTCCTTTTCAACTATCGAGGCCAGAATTATTGCCTGGTAAACACTGAGGCCTTCAGCTTTGTATCTAACTATGTAATCATCTGTTAAATGCAACGACAATTGATCCAACGAAGCCCGCAATAGCTGAGTTAGAGTAGTATTTGAAGTCCTCTGAAAACTGTCAGGATACAAAAGTCCTTCTAATGAAGCGCCTGCTGGCAGACCCTCTAGCGCTGGATGTCCAGCGTAGTTACTAGGGTTAAAAGCAATTTTGATTTCTTGATCAGTATACCCTGCCTCTTTAAAACTAGCTCTAATCTGGTCTAGGCGCTGACCAGGCAATATTGTAATCAAATCTTTAGCAACGTCACCCTCTGATAATCGCTTAACTATACCCTGAACATCCTCACTAGGAGAAAATTTATAGCCACCTGCTTGTAGAGACCCCCTGCTATTGTTTAGCCTTGTGTACCATTCAAAAGCCCTTGCTGACTTAATTATCTCTTTGTTCTCTAGTATCTCACCAATTTGGTTGGCCGTTGCTCCCTGATCTATAGTGATTATAGTTTCTTGCTCAGACCCTGATAGCGCATGTAGGTTTTGCTGATACCAATAAAGCATAAAAGTGCCGACTACCAAAGCTATAACAACTATTAGCGCAGGGATAATCCACAAAAAGGATATTTTCTTCTTGAATCCATTGTCTATATGGAATTTACTCATAACTTCTTTAACCTTAGTTTCTGAATATCCTTTAGATTAATAAAATCTTCCAAGAATATAGCTGCAGACTCACTATCCACACTTAATCCTGTTCTTTTTCCTATATGGTCTCGAGCTTTTATACTTGTTCCGGCTTCGTCTATCATAAAAAGGGGCAAATTTGGGGCTTTCGAAAGTAACTCTCTAGCAAAATTAATGCTATATTGCGTCTGGGACGTTTTCTGGCCTTCTAGCCCCCGTGGGAGACCTAAGACGACACCTATAGCACCATATTCCTTAATCACCGTCAAAACAGCCTCAAATGGCTCAGAGGAGCTTGTCAAAATGGGATCTAGACGTTCAGGTAATTTTGCCTCGGTGTTAATTCGAGCAACTCCGATACGCTTTTTGCCAACGTCTAGCCCAATATAATCACCACTCAGTTCCTGCAAATTATCTATTTTCATTATTCTCGTTTAATACTATTACTATTTTCTCGGTATTATTTGGTGTGGTTGTTATCCAGGCCGGACTATATTCTACTTTAACCGATCTAACGCCGTCAATTGATTCTATTAAATGCTCTATCTCCCCACGCTTCTTGCCGGCAATATCCTGTTTTAGCGCATCTATGTCTATCTCTGGACCAAGCGTTGCAATTGTTTGAATAGCGATGGACTGGTCCTCAGCAGTTGCCGGCTTTACGACCTGATAGGCTACGCTAGATAGACCGTTGTCACGAATATTCTGCTTAGAATCCCCCATGCCATTTTTAACCTCATTATCTATGATTTTAGATAAATCATCACTAGATATACCTGTTAAATTATAGGTTATTGTTCTGGTCACTTTAGTTTCACTAGCTTCTACGCCAACTGCCGGCGCTGCGACTACCTTTGGAGTTCCCTCAGCCAAAGTTTCCTGAATTGCTATCAACCCTTTATCCTCAAGCTGTTTAGTTAGCTCTTTTGTAGAGTCTTGTTTAGACTTACCAGTTAGCTGTTGGGTTGCTTTATTGATATCAGCATCAGAGATAACAGTGATATTCTTTGTTGTACCACCGCTCATAGTAGACCCATAAGCTAAAATACCGCTTATACTTGATGCATAGCTTCTCGCGCTAACGTTATATTCTGGACCAGCCTGTGCAGCAATAACAGACACATCCCCTTGTGCTCCTATTGGAAAATCTGCACTCTTACAAGTGCCACTCACAAAGTAAGCTGGGTTTAATGTTAATGCTTTTGTGGTAGTAAAAGTTAAACTGTTTGTAGAGAAAGTTGTACCTGATGGGATTATCTTTTTTTCTCCATCATTTATGCAGTTAGTAAGGGTCATTGTGCCGGTTGCTTTATCTCCGACATTTTTTGTACCGGTTGCCACAACTGTCACGGAATCAATCTTCTCTACTTGAACCCTTTGCGCAGGAATTATATTTTTATCTAAGTCTAATTTTGCATCACCTAATTTTGCGGTAATTGTGGCTACAACTGAGCTAGTTCTTACGTCGGTCTGGACGGTAACCGTAGCTTTAGGCAAAATAATAAATCCAAAAACCCAAGCAGTAATTAGCCCGGCTACTAACAAAAAACTAAGCGTGAGTTTAATTTTAAAACTAGAAAAATCAGGAATTTTGGCTATTTTTTTAGACTTCTTATCTTTTTTAGTAACAGGTAGTTCGCTATCTCCCTCATCCTCTAGACTAATATGAAATGCATCTTCTTCAGATTCCTGCTTTGAGCTAGTTTGTTCTGCATCTTTAGCTTCTTCTTCGCCTTCATTGTCAGATTGTTCATTGTCTTCCCAATTAGTAACTTTTAATCCTGCATATGGCCGTTTTACTGATGGTAAGTAAGGTTTACTAGCCGGCGTTTTTGCTACATGCAAACCAACCGTACCGGCAATTGATATACTATTTTGATCTGATGTTACCAACACTAGACTTTTCTTAGCAGAAGCAGCAGCTTTCTTTAAAATCTTCATATTTACGACACTCTGGAATACTGCGGCTCTTTTTGGCAAGACTATTGCTATTATCTTATGCTTAGAGTTAAGTGTTTTATCTATTACAGCAGTTATCTCGTCTTCTACGTCAATGTAAACGGTGTCTTTAGATGCGGCCATATTAAATCCTCAACACCCTATTTATTCTATCTCGGATACTTGCACTATCAGAGTCCTTTATTTCAGATTGGCTAATTGTATCTAACCCGACCCTTAATAAACCCATAGCTGTAATAAAAGTATGGTCATCAAGCCTGTCTGTTGTATCGGTAATTCCAATTACTGCATCTGGAGTAATGTATTTTACCGTAGGCTTTTTAGCAAACGGTAGGCTTCTGTACCAATTAGACTGTTCTAGCTCGTCAACCAACATATCAAGACTAGCTCCACCGCCACAAAGCAACAAGCTACTTGGCAGATGATCTAGTTGGTTAAACTCGTCTAAAGCCAGTTCCACCCCAGATTGCCAAACTTTGGTGGTTTTATTTAAAGAAGTTTTAATCTTCTTTAGCTTCCTATCAGGGACTGCGCCTTTACTTAATGCTATCTTCAAACTTTCTGCTTCATCAAACGACACGCCCTCGTCACGCTCGATACTGCGAGTAAAAGCACGGCCGCCAATACCAAACATTTGAGTGCCTTGCACTCCACCTTCATTAACGACGGCAATATCTGTTGTGCCACCGCCCACATCCATCAAAATTGCGCTCATAGTTGACTCTTCGTTATCACCAATTACAGACCTAGCAACGGCAAAAGGCTCGGCAGCAACTGCCAATAAATCCATATCTAGTTGTCTTGATATCTGTTCTAATGCACCAGTGTGTATGAGTGGAGCAAAAGCTGTATAAAGCTGTACCGTCACATCTTTCCCTTGAAAACTCACAGGATTTGTTACCACATAACCGTCAATCTCCATACGCACTAAGGCACTATTTACTAATTGTATATCCACTTCTTTACCACCAAGCTCTTCAGAAATTTTAGTACGAGCCTTGGCGAAAGCTTTTTTTTGCACGGCAGAAATTATTCTCTCAACCTCATCTATATCTAACGGCGTTTTAGGATCAGACCTAGTTACGGTTATTGATATGGTCGTGCCTTTTACTAATTCACCCGCAATTCCCATAACAACGGCTCTCGCGCTAACCCCAGCCTCCGACTCAGCAGCAGCAAGAGCGGTATTGCAATTAGAGGTCACAGCAGCAATGTCTGCAACAGCTCCGGCTTGCATATCACTTAGCCCTTGATGGGCTTTACCCACACCAATTATATCTATCTGGGAACCGTTAATTTTACCTATTACGGCTTTGACATTTTCTGTACCAATATCTAAGCCTACTATATAACGATCTGAAGTTTTAGCACCAAGGTTAACGCGCGAAAATATATTCTGAGTCACCTTAGTTATTTTATCAAGCATATGCACATTATTGTACCATGTTGAGACATATTCAAACAGGTCTTAACAGATGGATATTTACAACGCAATTAGAAAAACAAAAAGGTATATTGAAAGCTAAACTAGAACGGCTTTAATTCTGCGAATTCCGGCTGAGCTAGACTGTTCTTTGAGAATTTTGAATTTTTTACCGTCTTCTGCTAACTGAGCGGTGTGGTCTACGTGCGGGCCACCACATATCTCAAAACTAAAAGGTTTCTCGGCTCCGTCGGCAATCATTTTATAAACTTTCACTACGTCCCCGTATCTATCACCAAATTGACCCAGAGCACCAAGCTTACCAGTTGCCTCACTTGTAGGATATTCGGCAAAAGTTACTTTTAAATCTTGCACGATTTGCTCATTAACAATCTTTTCCACCTGCAATTTCTGGTCGTCTGTCATCTTCTCTG
>CAYVHE010000016.1:0-16472 GCA_964451085.1 uncultured Candidatus Saccharibacteria bacterium
ATCTTTACCGCCTGGATCACCTATTAAACTAGTTGCCCCGCCGGCCAGTAGAATTGCTTTCCAACCGTGTCTCATAAATACCTTATCGAACATCATTGCAGCCAAATTTCCTATTGCCTGAGAATCAGCGCTTGCGTCAAACCCGTGATAGAAGGTTTGGGGGGACGTATCTAGCTCACTCAAATTTTTTACAGTGGTTTGTTGTATAAAACCTCGCCACTTTAGTTCATCTGATAATGTCATTTTAGCCATAATATCTTTTAAGTATACGTCACGATGTTACTCTAGCGCAAAAAAGAGTTCTAAAACCAGAAATATGATGATTTATTTGCTATAATAATGCTTGTAATTGGAGCATTTAGAGAAAGTACACTATGGCAAAAAAACGTAAACCTAACTTAAAAGCCAGAAAAGCACACGCAATTTCAAGAGTAAAAGGAAACAAGTTCGTAACTAAGTCAGGAAAGACTATTAAGGTTAATAAAAGCCTTAAGGATAAGTCCAAAGCCAGAAGAGACGCTAAGCTTCTAAGAAAAGCCGAAAGAAACAAAAATCTCCCTAAAGGACGTTTTAAACGCCAACTTTATAAACTACATCCAAAACGCCTATATGCCTTTTGGTTTAGTAAAGACGGAATTCTTGCTGGTTTAAAAATAATCGGAATCTCTATTGTACTGGGTTTCTTCCTACTTGTTGGTATATTCGCATACTTTAGAAAAGACCTCCCTAACTTGAGAGACGTATCTGGTGATACGATAGGCGGAAGCATTAGATATTACGATAAAACCGGTCAAACACTACTATGGGAAGATTACGACGCAGTAAAACGCGTACCAGTTGAAAGCGACCAGATTTCTAAATATTTAAAAGACGCTACTATTGCACTAGAAGACCGGGATTTTTATAGCCACAATGGTTTTAATGTAAAAGGAATAACTCGTGCAGCTTGGAATAATGCCTTTGGTGGCAGCACCCAGGGAGGCTCCACTATAACTCAGCAACTCGTAAAGCTAACAACTCCCGGATTTGCCAATGACCAAACTGTAGCTCGTAAGATTAAAGAGCTAATCATGGCTGTTGAGCTTGAAAGAAGTTATACCAAAGATGAGATATTAACCGGCTATTTGAACTCTGCACCATATGGGACTATTGAATACGGCGCCGAGGTCGCTGCTAGAACATACTTTAATAAATCAGCAAAGGACCTTACTATCGACGAAGCTGCTTTCTTGGCTTCAATACCTAAAGCACCCCCTCGATATACACCACATAGTCCAGCTTTCGAAAAAACTGAATTAGAATCCCGCCAAGACTACACTCTAGACACTATGTTTGATTTGCATATGATTACCAAGGAAGAACGGGATATCGCTAAAGACACTGACACGCTAGCAACCGTAGTGCCCCGACTTCCTAGTAAATACACAGGGATTTTAGCTCCATATTTTGTATTGGCCGCAAAAAACCAGCTCATACAAGAACAAGGTCAATCATATAAAACTGGTGGCTGGAAAGTTATCACTACTCTTGATATGGATTTGCAAAAAATAGCTGAAGATGAGGTAACTGAAGGAGTTAAACAGGTTCGTAGACAAGGTGGTGACACAGCAGCTTTTGTTGCAGAAGACGTCACGACAGGTCAAGTAGTTGCTATGGTTGGCGGACCTGATTTTAGTGATAAAGAAAGAGCTGGAGAGGTAAACTTTGCTCAACAACAGCTTCCTCCTGGGTCAAGTTTTAAACCGTATGATTACATAACTTTAATAGAAAATTCCACTAACTCGGGTGCCGGATCAGTCATGTACGATACTCAAGGCCCGATAGAAGGATACCCCTGCACAAACAAAAACCGGCCTCGTTCTGGTGGTAACTGTCTTTGGGATTATGATTTTAGATTCCCTGGCCCACTAAGCCTCAGGTATGCACTTGGGGGTTCTAGAAATATTCCAGCAGTAAAAGCCATGTTAGCATCAGGTGTTGAAAAAACAATCGAGACAGCAAACAAATTAGGACTGTATGACGACAGATACCAATCCGGTGGATATAAATGTTATGAACCAGGCGATGAAACTTTAACAATTGAATCAACCTGTTTTGGGTCATCTGCTATTGGCGATGGTGCTTATTTAAACCTGGATAGACATGTTCATGCCTATACAACCATATCTAGGAATGGCAACAAAATACCCCAAACCTTCATTCTTAGAGTGGAAGATGCTGAAGGAAGAACTTTGACTGAATGGCAACCCAGCAACGGCGAACAAGTAGTTAGAGCAGAATCAGCCTATATAGTTGCTGATATGATGTCTGATCCGAGAGCTAGTTATATGAGCAGGAAGAATCACGATTATAAAGGATGGGACTTCTCACTTAAAACAGGAACTACGAATGACGGCAAGGACGGTTGGATGATGGGATTTTCGACTAAATACGCTGCTGGGGTGTGGGTAGGTCACCATAGTGGTGCAGTTAGAATGCATGGTTTTATGGAGACTATGACACAGCCTATATGGAGCGGCTGGATGCAACGAGCTCACGACAATGTCGAGCCTGTTACGCGAGTTAGACCACCAGGAATCCAAGTTCTACCTGCCTATATAGTTACTACGCACGTCGGAGTTAGTTCACGAGAGCCAAGTCCATCAACAGACTTATTTCCTTCATGGTATGTTAAACCTGGCAGCACTGTTGTAGACAAAATAATTAAAGATAAAGTTTCTAATAAAGTTTCTACTGAATGTACACCACCGCTTGCACTGGAAGAAATTAGCGATTCAGACGCTGCTAGTTTTTCATCAGACCCATTCTATAACTCTGCAACAAGTTCTGCAGATAAAGATGACATTCATAAATGCGATGATATAAAACCAACTGTATCGTTAGCATACTCAGACAATGGCGACGGTTCGTATTCCTTTAATGTTTCGATTGGATCTGGAACACACCCTATTAGCAGTGATGCCTTCCCAGGTCAATTAAATGTTACTATCGACGGACAGGCAATCCCTAATGGCTCAATACAAGTCGGGGCCGGAGGATTGTATACAATAGATTACACCTCTATTTACGACACTACAAAAACCGTAACTGTAGAAGTAATCGATAGCGTACTCTATAGATCCATTGACGCAGTAGATATCCCCTTTAGCTTACCTGCCCCTCCAACCCCAATAACACCTCCGCCAAGCGGTGGAGGCGGTGATGCACCTACCCCTTAAATTAACTTAAAGGTATCTACTTTTTCTCAAGAAAAGAATTAAGTGCGTCTCTGATGGTAATAACCGAATTAAACCCTGATGCTTTTAATGATTTTGTTTTAGGTCCAATTGACTCATTAAACCCTAGTTTTTTAGCCTCTGCTATTCGTTTTTCAACAAATGGGACGTGCCTAATTTCTCCAGAAAGCCCCAATTCCCCAAAAACGACTGCGTTGTTAGATAGTTTCAGTCCCTTAGCTGCGGAACCAATTGCCATCGCTACTGCTAAATCTGCGGCTGGTTCTGTAACATTAATACCACCAACTATATTTATGTAAATATCTTTATCACCTAATACTAATTTTGTTCTTCTCTCCAACATAGCTGTAAGTAGATTAAGTCTATTTAAATCAAAGCCACTGCTAGTACGTTTAGGGTAGCCATAGCTCGTTTTATTAACTAAAGCTTGAATCTCTACCAATAAAGGCCTAGAGCCCTCCATAGTTGCCAGTACGACCGATCCATCAACTATCTGGCGTTCTGCTAATAATGCCGCCGAGGCATTCTTAACCTCTTTCATGCCACTACTATCCATTTCGTAAATTGCCGTTTCATTCGTAGACCCAAATCTATTTTTGACTGTTCTAAGTATTTTAAATCCACCATATCTGTCGCCCTCAAGCTGTAATACTGTATCCACGCTGTGTTCTAAAACTTTTGGACCAGCAATTGAGCCATCTTTCGTAACGTGACCAACCATAACTAATGCTGTATTACTAAATTTTGCAGCCACAGTCAAGATGTTTGTACTATTGGTAATTTGACTAACCGTTCCAGCCGACGATGCTAGAGCATCAGTGGTTATTGTTTGGATTGAATCAACAACTACTACATCATGCTCAGAACTAGAAATAGTCTTTGCTATATCCTCAGCTCTGGTGCTTGAGGCTAGGTCAAGAGATGTATCTTTAGAGCCCAGTCGATTAGCCCTAGAAGCAACTTGATGGACAGACTCTTCGCCACTAATATATAAAACCTTATATTTAACGGCAAGCATATTTGCAGTCTGCATCAACAATGTACTTTTTCCAATTCCGGGTTGGCCGGCCAATAAAACCACACTACCCTTTACGAAACCACCACCCAACACGGCATCTAGTTGTTTGTCTCCTGATTTAAGACGGACATTGTTAGCAGATTTCTTAATCGCCTCAGCTATCGGCATCATACTTAGTGACTTACCGTGTTTTATAACTGAGTCTTTAGTTATGTCAATGTGCTCGTGCAGAGTGTTCCATTCACCACAACTAGAGCACTTACCACTCCAAGATGGTGTGATTGACCCGCAAGAAGAGCATTCATATCGAACTTTAGGTTTAGCCATACTACAATTAAGTTTACAGTATCAAAATCAAAAACCTAAAATCAATTTATTGTTGTGAATCTAGAATCTATTGCATTAATTAGTGTTTGCTGCTGGACAGCAATCGAGTTTCTAGTACTGACGATGTCGTTGTATTGCTTAATCAGACTCTGCAGAGTATTTATTCGAGAATTGTAATTCCTGACCAGTGAATTAAATCCGGGTACAGCTTTATTGTATTCTTTAGGAGAAGAAGACAGAGCCTCTAGCCTGTTTTTTTCTGTCTGCAAAGAGGAACTCAGCTGTTCCAAATCTACCTCTTGTTGACTAATCTGGGTTTTTAAATCAGTAAGCTGTACGTCAAAAGACGCTATCCTATCTTCAAGATCTGTGAACTCATTTTCATATTCTACCGCTAGAGATACTACTTTTTGTCGATCTGTAAAATATTTAGAATAATGGTCTTCTAGCTCTTTAGGTAGATTAGCAACCTCAGTACCTAAAATAGAATGCAATTCATTTGGAACGACTGTGGGATCTACCGATCTGTAACTTTCAATTGTTTTACTTAACCGTTCGTCATGCAAATTGTTAAAAGTAGAAACCAGTATTTTATCTACGTTTTGCTTTTCTAATGGCGACATTCTGTCATAAGCCGCATGTAACATTTCATGGGCTGCAGTAACTTCTTCTATACCTTCTAGTTTTTTATCAGTTACCTGGAAGATATATATCTTGTCATGCGATATATAACAGCCCAAGATTATGGTTACTTCGTTGTTATCACATTTACCTTGAAAATCTTCTTTATTTAAAACTTCTGGATAGTGTACGTAGAATAGGTGTCTTCCTTCGTCATTCATAGACGCTTTTGTGGCCAAAGAAGATATAACAGGAGATGGAGAATAGTCTTTAAGTCGCCACCAATCAATAACTTGTTGTCTATTAAGCAGCAAAACTGCACTTGCAACTATAAGAAATACTGAAAATATAGAACTAAATATTACACTCTTTTTCACTCTTAAAGTGTAACAAATTTGTAAGCTTATTTAATCTTTTTTTTGAAAGGCTTAGATTCATGATGAACTGAGAAGGCTAGTTTTCCCTTCGTGGCGGTTATCTTCACAATAGAACCAACCTGTAAATCATCAGATATAATCTTATCGGCAACATAGTTCTCAATATTCTCTTGGATAAACCTGCGAAGTGGTCTCGCGCCATTTTTAGCATCATACCCTTTGTCAACTATCAATTCTTTTGCAGATTTCGAGGCCTGTATGCTGACCTTCTTTCTAACCAAACGATCTTTTAACTCATTTAACTGCAGGTCAACGATCTTTAAAGCATCTTGTTTTGTTAAGGCTCTAAAAACTATTGTGTTATCTATGCGATTCAACAGCTCTGGCCGCATCAGTTTCTTGAGTTCAGATCTAACTTCTTCTTTATTTTTGTTATGAACGTCATCTAGGTTACTAAAGTCATCATTTTGGTCAGCTTTAAAGCCTAATTTTGCTTCTTTTTGTAGTTTTTCTGCTCCAACATTACTTGTCATTATTATAATGGTGTTAGTAAAATCTACCTTTCGTCCTTTGCCATCAGTTAGTGTGCCGTCCTCTAGAATTTGAAGTAACATATTAAATACATCTGGGTGAGCTTTTTCAATTTCGTCAAATAGAACGATACTATACGGTTGACGTCTAATCTTATCTGTTAATTGGCCACCCTCATCATAGCCAACATAGCCAGCTGGCGCTCCTACCAATCTGGCACTGGTATGCCTTTCAGAGAATTCACTCATATCTATTTTAATCAAAGCATCACTACTTCCGAAAAATTCTGCAGAAAGAACTCTTGCTAGTTCAGTTTTACCGACTCCTGTAGGACCCATAAATATAAATGAACCAATAGGTCGTTTTGAGCTGGATACACCACTTCTTGACCTTCTAACGGCCTTTGCGACGGCACTGACAGCTTCTGATTGTCCAATAACTTTCTTGGAGAGGTTTTTTTCAAGCTTTAACAAGTTTTTACTCTCAGATTTTAATATTTTTGTCACTGGAACACCTGTGATTCTAGATATAGTATCGGCGATATCATCACTAGTAACGGCCATGCGTTTCGCACCTATGTTATGTTTGGATATTTCTAACATCTCTTCTTTGATCTGACTAGCTCGTTGTTTTTCTTTTGCAGCTCTCTCGTAATCTTCATCATCGACTGCATCATCAATTCTTACTTGGACCAATTTTAACTCTTTTTGTAATGAACGCATTCTTGGTGGTGTTTTGCCCTTGTTAACTCTTAGATGGGCGGCAGTTTCATCTAGTAAATCGATGGCTTTGTCGGGCATAAATCTATCTTGTATGTATCTTGATGATAATTGAACGGTATCTTCTAACACTTCATCGCCAAAAGTAACAGAGTGAAAGTCTTCATAGTATTTTTTTAGGCCTCTAAGTATTGCTAGGGTTTCTTTTTCGGTTGCTTCAGGCACCATAATAGGTTGCAGCCGACGTTCTAGAGCAGCATCTTTTTCAATATGCTTGTTATACTCGGCCGTAGTAGTTGCTCCGACCATATGGATTTTACCTCTGGCAAGAGCAGGCTTTAGTATATTTCCTGCGTCCATTGATCCTTCTGCGGAACCAGCTCCTACAAGTTGGTGTACCTCGTCGATAAACACAATAGTATTAGGATCAGACTCAAGCTCTTTCATGACTTTTTTTAGTCTATCTTCAAACTCGCCTCTGTATTTTGTACCGGCAATCATAGCAGCAAGATCTAACATGACGATTTTCTTGTCTGCTAAAGCATCTGGTACAGTATCTGCCGCAATTCTTGACGCAACACCTTCAACAATTGCGGTTTTGCCAACACCTGGCTCTCCGATAAGAACCGGATTATTTTTTGTTCGACGGTTAAGAATAGTAATTAATCGCTTAATCTGTACTTCCCTACCAACGACAGGGTCCAGCTTGCCCTCTTTAGCTTGTTCCGTTAAATCGGTACTATACTGCTCTAGAAGTGTTTTTTTTGCAGGACGTCGCCTTCGTTTAGTACTTTCACCACTAATAGATTCATAGCTTTGTCTATTTAATAGTTGTTCTAATTCTATTAATATTTCTTCAGTTCTAATATTCATGTTCTTCAATAAAACAGTCGCGCTAGCATTTTTTTGACTTAAAATACTATATACAATATGCTCTGTTCCACATAAATCTTGACCATACTCTTGAGCAACTTCCCAACTCATTTTTAAGGTCAGTTTAGCTGCTTCGCTTAAACCTTTGGCACCCATATTTATTACCATCGTCTGTGGTTTTAAGTTCATAGCAAGACGTGTTTTTTCTAATGTAACACCATTATTTTTAAGCAGATTAGCTCCTAGAGAGCTGTCTAGTGCCAATATTCCTAGTAGAAGATGTTCTGTGCCAACGTAGGCAGAACCAGCGGCGCGAGCAATAGCATCAGCATGTTTTAAACTCTGAAGTGCATTATCACTTAAATTGTGTAGGAAATCTTGAAATTCGTCATTTGGGTTCACGCTTCGCTCCGCTTCTCAAGAGAAACCTACGGTTTCCCTCGACGTGCCGGGCGGTCGAATAAATCGCCGCTCGGACTGCTCCTTTCCCTTGGCTTCAGGTCTACAAGGAGCTTCACGATTATATTATATAAATTAATTGATCAATAACCAATGTATACAAATTATACATGAGTAAATTAGCACTCGTCAAGCCAGAGTGCTAATTGTCACAATTTGTGTTTATTGTCTATTCGCCGTGTTCTTGAATAGCATCAAGAAGGCTATTCTCTAATTCACTTTTACGTTTTAGCTTTGGTTTTTCGACATCTTCTACTGTTTTACGAGTTGGCTTAGCTTTCTTCTTTTCATCATTGGGTTCTTTAACAGAATCTGGCGTTGTTTTTTTAGTAGTTGAACTATTTTTTTCTGAATCTGCATTATTTGAATCAATATCTATCTCAACACCAGTAAGTTTGCTGGCAAGTCTGACATTTTGACCACCCTTACCAATTGCTATACTTAGCTGGTCTTCGGGTACAACTACTCTCGCTCTTTTACCTTCGCCGTCAACTTTTACACTAACGACTTTTGTAGGACTAAGCGCACTTGCAATAAAAACTTCAAGATTATCGTCCCATACTACTATATCTATCTTCTCTTGATCGCCTATTTCACTTACTATCGCATTTACTCTGGTTCCGTGACCACCAACAAACGTACCAACAGGGTCCACGCCTTGTACCGTTGAGTTTACAGCTAGCTTAGTTCGTATGCCTGCTTCACGGGCTATAGATTTTATTTCTACAGCTCCGCTTTCCATCTCAGGAACTTCGGACTCAAACAAACTCCTTACTAGTTCAGTAGCCCCTCTACTTACGATCAGTTGGGGCCCTCTAAAGCCTTTTTCAATCTCTTTTAAGTAGACTTTTAAGCGTTGACCGGGAAAGTATCTTTCTGTTCTGCTCTGCTCGCTTTGAGGCATAATTGCTTGAGCTTTCCCAAGTTCTAATCGAACTACTCTTGCTTCTATTCTTGTTACGACTGCATTTACGACTTCACCTACTTTATCTTCATATTCTGCCATTACAACATCGCGCTCAGTCTCACGTAATTGTTGCATGATAACCTGTTTCGCGGTCTGAGCAGCAACACGACCAAATTTTGTAACCTGTACAAACTGTTCAATCATGTCTCCAACGGCCGCACCTTTTTTGCTTTTTTTGGCGTCTACTAAACTAATTTCAAAATTAGCATCACCGACTTCTTTAACTACTTCTTTCTGTACATAGACGTCAACTGCACCCGTATTCAAGTTTACTGCTACCCGAACTTCTTGTTCTCTATCGCCGTAATCTCTCTTATAGGCGGCAGCTAAAGCCTGTTGTACTATGTCTTGTATTTTATCCTCTGGAATATTTTTTTCTTCAGCTATTAAGCGCATCGCTCCGGCTAATTGTTTTATATCAAAATCCATAAATAATTTTTTCGCTATCTTTAGTATAATTACCGCTTTACTATTACTACGACGTGCAAGCTAAAATATCTCCTGCAGTACTCTAGCAATAGTGCTAGTAACACCTATAGATGATCGCCTTTCTCTTTATAGTCATTTTATGAAAAAATCCGACCTGTCGGCCGGAACTTACGTGCTCATTATAGCAATATATTTGCTAAAAGTACATTGCCAATTTGATACACTGTAGTCTATGAGCAAAAACGTTAACAGACTATTTAAGCAGTTCTCCCCTAAAGAATACGACCTAAAAATTAAAATCAGTGAAGACAAAAAAAATTTTACAGGAATGGTTGTTATCACTGGGGAGAAAACCGGTCGACCAACGCAAAGAATTACACTACACCAAAAAAAACTAACAATCGGCAAAATTAAAGTTTTCCAGACGAGTAAAGATGGAGAGAAAGCGTTAAAACCTACTAGAATAGTTAAGCAGAATAAATTTGACGAGCTAAGAATACATTTCGGAAAAGACATATATCCTAGCGATCTAAAGTTGCAGATTAGTTTTAGCGGCAAAATAACCGACAACATGGAAGGCATTTACCCTAGTTATTTTGAAGATGAAAAAGACAAAAAAATTATAATTGGTACTCAATTTGAGAGCCATAGTGCAAGAGAAGCATTCCCCTGTATAGATGAACCCGAGGCAAAAGCAAAATTCTTGCTTACTATAACCAGTAACAAATCTGATACGATTCTTGGAAACACACCTGAAATAAATAAGCATACTGATGGAGATAGAAAGACTATAAGTTTCGCCAAGACCCCAGTAATGAGCACTTATCTATTAGCATTCGTAGCCGGAGAACTTGAATCTCTACAGACAAAAAGCACAAACGGAGTATTAATTAGAACTTTCGCAACAAAAAACCAGATTAAAAATACGCAGTTTGCTTTAGATGTAGCTGCCAAATGCTTAGATTTTTACGAAGATTACTTTGATATTAAATATCCTCTAGACAAGTGTGATTTTGTGGCGCTACCCGACTTTGCAAGTGGTGCTATGGAAAACTGGGGCCTAATAACTTTCCGAGAACAAGCTCTTCTGGTTGATAAAGACCATACCAGTAGTGGAACTAAGCAGTTTGTAGCCTTAGTGGTTGCCCATGAGTTAACCCACCAATGGTTTGGCAATCTAGTTACCATGAGATGGTGGACAGACCTTTGGCTAAATGAAGGATTCGCTAGCTGGATGTCATATTTGGCAGTAGATAAATTATTTCCAAAATGGGACTTATGGACACAGTTTGCCGTAGATGAGCAGCAACCAGCACTAAAACTCGACGCACTAAAGCATACCCATCCTGTTCAAGTTCCTATACATAACCCTGACGAAATACGATCTATCTTTGATAATATCAGCTATGAAAAAGGTGCTAGCGTTCTTCATATGCTACAAGATTATCTAGGTGCAGAAGTGTTTAGAGACGGTCTAAGACACTACCTGAATAAATTCTCTTATAAAAACACTGATACTTCTGATTTGTGGCTGGCGCTAGAAGCCGTATCAAATAAAAATGTTTCGGAATTTATGAGTGTTTGGACTGAAAAACCTGGATACCCTTTACTAGAAGTAAGTAAAGACAATGACCATCTGCACATAGCTCAGACTAGGTTTGTAATTAGTCCCACTTCAATATCTAGAAAAGATAACACTGTTTGGCCTATTCCTCTGCTAAGCAAAGGATTGGATAGACCAGTCATAACTAAAAACGTTGAAAATGTCGTTATTACTGAGTCCGTTGAAGCATTAAAGTTAAATGACAATCAGGGTGGTTTTTATAGAGTTATTTACTCGGATGCAATTGAAAAAGAACTATTATCAAGACTCAAAGATGACAAAATTGGTGCAATCGATAGAATGGGTCTTTTATCAGATAGCTTTGAAGCCACTAAAGCTGGCTACCAACAAATCGACAAATTCCTAAATTTGCTAAATGAATACAAAAATGAAGATTCATTAAATACCTGGGGGATTATCGCTTCAAGTCTTTCGAATATACGAGGAATCTTGTCAAAATCTGACACGGATGAAACCTTACGGGATTTACTAAAACCATATATAGACAAGCTGGTCAAAAATCAAGTAACTCGTCTTGGTTGGAATGAAAATTCGTCCGAAAAACACCTAGATACCCTGCTTAGACCATTGATTTTATCTATGAGCGCGATTGCAGAGAACAAAACTACAATAGATAAATGTTTGATGCTATTTAACAACAAAGTAAATAAAGGTGAAGCTATACATCCTGATTTGCGAGGATTAATCTACACTACTGCTGTTAGGCATAGCGAGGAGTACTTATTTGATAGATTCGTTCAAATGTATAAAGAAACTGATTCTAGTGAGGAAAAACTATCTATAACTGCAGCAATTACTAGTTTCAAAGACACAAAATCACACAAAAAGGTCTTAGAGCTCATAAAGTCAGACATGATTAAACCTCAAGACATAGGCTATTGGTTGGCATACAGTTTCACTAACAGGTACGGTCGAAAGCTAACATGGAAATGGTTAAGAGAAAACTGGCAGTGGTTAGAAGATACCATCGGTACCGATTTGAGCTTTTTTAGGATGCCGATATACGTTGCTCGCAATTTTTCAGATCCAAACTTTAAAAAAGAATTTCAAGACTTTTTTAGTCAACATCTAACCCCTACACTTCAAAGAAGCTTTGACCAGGGCTTAGAATTGATAGACATAAATAGTGCCTGGAGAAAACGAGACGCAGACATAGCCATAAAGTGGTTTAAAGCTCAATAATCTGAATATTTAAATCCGCGTTTACCGCCGCCGCCTGCAATAGAACATCACGTTCCCAATTATTTGAAGCAACCCACATTTTAACCGCATACTTCATCTGGTCTAATTTTTTCTTTGTTATATATTCAAAGCCATCGCCCCAAGTTGATGAACTTCTATACTTCACTTCGGTAAAATATACAGTCTTTTTATAATGGCTAACTATATCTATCTCACAACTTTTAGTACGCCAATTCAAATCCAATATTTTATGACCTCGTTTTGTAAGCACTTCTGATACTGCTTTTTCTGCTGTTTTGCCAATAGTTGTTGTATTCATAATGTTTTTTGTGGATTATAGGAGATCCATTATGGGTTTAAAGCTTTTTCTGTGTTGATCTGTTACACCGTGTTCTTTCAGTGCCTTGATATGTTCTGGTGTCCCATACCCAACATGGCTTTTAAAGCCATACCTTGGATAAGTGAAGTGTAGCGAATTCATTTTTTTGTCCCTGACCACCTTAGCGTAAATTGATGCCGCCGAGACTATTGGTTCCGAGATATCTGCTCCAATCTTAGTAAATGCTTTAGGGAAAGAATCTTCTAGAAAGTTTACGTTACCGTCGATACAAATATCATCGTTTTCAGCATCTCCTAGGTTTGCTATTGCTCTCATAGCTCCGAGTTTTAATGCAGCCGCTAGACCTACAGCATCTAATTCTTTTACCTCTACCCATCCTTCTCCGAAATCACAAGTAATAAGGAGTTGTTGATAAAATGTCTCTTTTTGATTCTTGGTTAAAAGTTTAGAGTCCGTAAGTCCTAAAGGTAATTCAACGTTCTGTTTTGGCCGAGCAGCAACTACAAATAACGGGCCTGCCCAAGCACCACGTCCGACTTCATCTATTCCGACCATAACATTATTATACCCCAGTTTGTAAATGGGAGGATGGTAGATAGTAGCTCGAGGTTAGTAAACGGAAGTTTTAGGGTAGAATTATTCGGTTTCTTTGGACTGTGATTCGTTTTTCTTGTGAGCTGCTAGTACTGCAGCTGCTTTAGCGTCTTCTTTGGCTTGCTCAGCAGCTTTTTTAGCCTCTAAAGCTTCATGCTCAATCTCTTTTTCTGCTTTAAGCTTTGCTTCTGCTTTTTCAGCTTCTTCGTCGCGTATGTCATTAACGGCATTTCTATCAAAGTCTTGGTTCGTAAGTCTTGTTGCTTTACCGCGAAGTTTTCTCATGTAAGTTAGATAGTTTCTTCGAACTTTACCGCGTTTTGTAACTTCTATCTTTGTCACCAATGGACTGTGCAAAAGGTAACTTTTTTCTACACCGTAGCCACCAGATTGTCTGCGAACCAAAATTGATGCCGTATGGCTATTACGATTACGCACTCTAATAACAAGTCCTTCAAATATCTGGACTCTTTCTTTGCCACCTTCTTTAATTTTTTGGTGAACTCTTACACTATCACCACTTTTTACATCTACTACTGCTGGCTTTTTGTAAGAATTTGAAACATCTCTAAGAACTGAATTCATAACTAATCTCTTCTTGTATTTACTCTATTTATTCAAGATAGTATAGCACTATCAGGGGTAAAGCACAAAATATATTTTTGCACTAGCTTGAGTATTCTATTTAATACTAAAACTGTTGTTCTTGGTCTATAATGATAGTTATGAATATATATGAAGATGCACTACAATTACACAAAAAGCTAAAGGGCAAAATCTATACGGGATTACGAGGAGAAGTAACACCTAAAACGTTAGGTTTATTTTACTCTCCAGGGGTTGGAGAAGCTGCAAGGTACGCTCAAGATGATAAAAAAGCGCTAAAAGAAGTCTCATGGACCAACAATCTAGTAGCTATTATTTCTGATGGATCAGCAGTTTTAGGGCTTGGTGATATTGGGCCAGAAGGTGCTTTACCGGTAATGGAAGGTAAGGCTATGTTATTTAAGCATTTTGCAAATATTGACGCAGTACCGATAGTGTTAGACGTTCATACTGCAGACGAAATAGTTGCAGCAGTAGAAGCCATCTCTCCTAGTTTTGGCGGAATAAACCTCGAGGATATAGCCGCGCCTAAGTGTTTTGAGATTGAAGATAGACTAAAAGCAAAGCTAGACATCCCTGTAATACATGATGATCAGCACGGAACAGCAATCGTAGTACTTTCAGGACTTATTAACGCAGCCAAAGTCGTTAATAAGAACTTATCAGACTGCAGAGTAGTACTAGTAGGGGCAGGCGCAGCAGGTGTAGCTGTAGCTAAATTACTTCATCAATATGCTAATCCTGACATAATAGTAGTCGATAGCAAGGGTATTATTACACCAGCCAGAAAAAACCTAAATAGAGAAAAAGTTATGTTGATGAGCTATAGCAGCAACAATAAAACCGGTAGCCTTAGTGATGCAATCAAAGGTGCCGACATCTTTATCGGAGTAAGCCGCAGCGGTTTATTAATACAAGAAATGGTGTCCACTATGGCCAGAGACCCCATTATATTTGCTCTTGCAAACCCTGAACCAGAGATTATGCCAGATATAGCACATAGTGCTGGAGCAACAATAGTGGCGACGGGTCGCAGTGACTTCCCTAACCAAGTTAATAACTCTTTAGGCTTTCCCGGAATATTTAGAGGTGCTTTTGACAATAAAGTAATGAAAATTACAGATAAACATAAAATAGCTGCTGCAGAAACGCTGGCAGCTCTAGTTAAAAACCCTACAGCTGACAAAATTATCCCTAACCCATTTGATGAAGGGGTGGTCGACGCCGTAGCCAGCTCAATCAAAAACTAACTATCCTATAACTCTAGTAATTTCTGCAAAAGTTGTATCACCTCTGAGTACTCGTAAAATACCATCCTGTTGCATAGTTAGCATCCCATTCTTTACTGCTAGGTTTTCTATTTCCTCAGATGAAATTTCCCTAGAAGGTTTAGAAAGCAGTTTTTTCATCTCAGGGGTCATAGTTAATAACTCACGAATCGCGAATTGACCATCAAAACCAAAAGGATTCTCTTCTGAACTACCCGGCTCAAACATTTGAGAACTTTTTAGAAAAGACAGATCAATATCAGCGTGTATGTTTTCGATTATCTTACTAAAATAGTTTTTTAGTGCTTCATCTATGGTTGCGGGTTTCTTGGTTTTAGTATCTAATCTACGTACGAGTCTTTGGGCTTGAATTAACCTAATTGCGCTGGTATACAGCGGATTCTCACCTATCGCATCTAGGAGCCTCGTAAGAGCCGCAGCGGCTGAACTAGCGTGATATGTACTTAGCACCAAATGTCCAGTAAGAGCGGCTTGCAGAGCTGTTTTAGCAGTATCTAAATCTCTAATCTCACCTACCATAATTACGTCAGGATCTAGTCTAAGAACAGCTCTAAATCTATCTGCAAAGCTAACACCTTCACGAGACTTAACCGGAATTTGGCTTATTCCTTCAATTTGGTACTCAACTGGATCTTCTAGAGTAATTATCTTTCTTTCGTCGTTATTCAACTCATTTATGATGCTATACAGAGTGGTAGTCTTTCCAGAGCCTGTTGGGCCAACAATTAGTACAAGTCCCGTCGGATGAGATATTATCTCTTTTATCTTATTTTCTTGAAAGTCATTTAGCCCTAACTTATCTAGCCTTAACATGTCTTTTCTAAAGTTAAAAAGTCTTAATACTGCATCCATACCGTTTACTGCCGGCACTGTCTCAACACGCAAGTTAACTGTTACGTCTTCTCCAGAAGCCAAATGATAACTTTTGTTAATATGTCCTGTCTGGTCGTCATCCGCATTCGTACTTATATTTGCGGCACTCGCCAAAGCAGCAATCAGCTGTCTATACTTATCCTTATCTAAATTAGCTATTGTGTGCAAGACTCCGTGGACTCTTAACCTGACTCTTGCTCCAGCCAATGAAGTCTCCAGATGTATATCACTTGCCTTTAATCTGAAAGACTGCTGAACAAGATAAGCCAACATATCGTCAGCCCTAACCGAAGCTAAAGTTCGTGAGACATCGCTAATAAGATCTGAATCTTGGGAAGCAGTAATCTCGATATCCGCGTACTCAATTTTTTTTGGAGGATCATACAGCAACATATAATCCCGAAAAC
>CAYVHE010000017.1:0-15086 GCA_964451085.1 uncultured Candidatus Saccharibacteria bacterium
AGCAACATAGCTGGCCAAATTGCGGCATGAAAACGCAAAATATCTTTGCCAAGAACTTGCGTGTCGGCTGGCCAGAATTTTTTAAAGTCGGCGCCATCTGGATATCCTAAAACCGTTATATAGTTCATTAAAGCTTCAAACCAAACGTACATAACCTGAGTTTTGTCTCCTGGCACTGGTATACCCCAAGAAATTTTGTCAGATTTTCTACTAATACTAATGTCTTCGAGTCCGTCATTAATAACGTTTAGAATCTCATTTTTCCTGGAATCTGGCTTTATCACAAACTCACCGGACTCTATTGCAGACTTAATTTTGTCACCGTATTTACTGAGCTTAAAAAAGTAATTTTCTTCTTCTATTTTTTCATATTCGCGGTTATGCAGAGGGCAATATCCGTCTGTTTCTTTAACGTAAGCATCGGTTTTAAACTCTTCACAGCCCACGCAGTACATTCCAATATAAGTATTTTTGTAGATATCGTCTTCTAGTTTCTTCCAGATTTTAGCGGCTATTTTCTCGTGCTGGAGGTCTGTAGTCCTTATAAATTTATCGTTAGAAACACCCAATAATTTTAGACCTTCCCTAAAACTTGCACTAACCTCGTCAACGAGTTGTTTAGGAGTTTTACCTAATTTTTCAGCGGATTCAGCAATTTTACCACCATGTTCATCAGACCCTGCAGAATACAAAACATCATCACCTATTTGACGGTGGTATCGGGCTAAGGCATCTGCATAAATATGCAGAATTGCATGTCCGATATGTAATTTATCATTAACGTAAGGAATCGCCGTGCAAACATAATATTTACTCATGTCTAATAGTATATAACAGCGTGCTCGTAGTAGCCAGAGCAGTTATTTCTGGGATAAGTCTAGACGAAGATTCTAGAATCCTAGGCTGTCCGGGCTATAAATACTGCGCTGATAATCGTTAATGGGGTGTCTTGAATTATATTTTGCCATCATTTCCTGCAAAGGTCCCGGGTCTAGTGCAGCTGAGCCTAGTCCAGCTACTATTTCATCGAATGTTTTGTCAGTATCTAGTTCGGGTCTTGAAGGATTTAATGATTCTACACCGACATCGACAATCTTAGGCTCATCAGGTCTAGGTGAGTATTCAGGTAATGAGTGCGAGTCGATTATTGTCATAGTTTTTGGTATTAATTTAAAGGTAATTTAATTATCCGCCCAATTAACCATAAACGCAATACTATTCACGATTACCCCTACAGAAAACCTCTTGATTCACAATACCAGTTGCACCTGGCCTACTGTACAAGGTTCAACCTTGTACAAAACCAGTTATATCACCTACGCGCTAGGACTTTAGGCTCAAGACTTTGCAGCCAATAAAAAAAGCCAGCCGCTAGGCTGACTCACTTCTTGGTGGGCGAGGTGGGATTCGAACCCACAACCGCTATAAACGGGAAGGATTTTAAGTCCTTTGTGTAAACCATTCCACCACTCGCCCATTTTGTCAAGTACACACATTTTATGCTTAAGAAATTATAGCATCATAGGCAAAATTATTAAACTAGTCTCTTTTATACGTCTGCAAAACTTTATGATACTATTAATTAATGGTGAAAGAATGTACTGTTTGCAAAAAACCAAGGAACTCTCTAGCTTTTATTTAAGAGAAAAAGCTAGAAATAGATATCATTCACAATGTAAACAATGTTACAGCGATAAACGTAAATTGTTTGCTAAAGAACACTACAACAAATATGGAGACGCATATCGCAAAAGGGCTCGTATAAGAAAAGCAAGCATTAAACAAGACAGACAGGACAAAATGATTAAATATTTATCTGATAAAAGCTGTGCGAATTGTGGTATAAATGATATAAGGGTTCTAGATTTCGATCATATTGATGAAACAAAAAAAAGTTTCAGTATTGCTAGAGCTATAAATGATGGGTATTCTTGGGAACGCATATCAAAAGAAATAAAAAAGTGTAGGATATTATGTGCTAATTGTCATAGAATAAGAACTGCTAAACAATACAACTGGAGAAAATGGCGCCTTGGCCGAGTGGTTAGGCAGGACTCTGCAAAAGTTCGTACACCGGTTCAAATCCGGTAGGTGCCTCCAATAGATTTTTTATGATAAGGCAAAGCACAATATCTAAACTTTCTGATTCTGCAGGAGAATATGAGCAGGAAGTTTTTGACTGCAAAAATCCAAAACGAATAATTATCGGTGTGCACGGCAATGGCGTGCGTCGTTGGGACGGCGAGAAGTTTTACTACCAGGTAGCAGAACATTTCAAAGACAGCATCGTGGTACTTGTTGATCAAAACCAAGTTGAAGGCGACGGATGCAGGCTAAATAGCCTAGACATTATGATTAGTCGCAATCAAAACACCATTCAAAATATTAAACAAAAACACCCAGACCTCTCAGTTTGGGTACTAGGACACTCTATGGGGTGCGGCATCTCCGCTTTATTAAACACGTCAAATATTGATGGGATGATGTTAATCGCACCAGCCGTAGGTAGCTTTAAAGATAAATACGCCGCCAGATATGGGTCTGATGTTATAAATGGTAAAATCGTTAAAACCTCAGATGGATTAACAAAAAACATCTCTAAAGAATTCATAGATTCTGTTTGGCATATTAAATGGCAAGATGAATATACGAAACTTATAGACTTATTCGCGCCTGTTCACGTATTTGAATCTGGCGACGATGAAATAATTGACGAAGAACGCTTTGAACTCCGCAAAACGCCATTTACCAGCTACACTATAATTAAAGGCGCTAAACACAACTTATCCGGCAAATATTCAGAGGAACTTTTTAGCAACATTGATAAATTACTTAAGTAGTACCACGACTAAACCGATAATTTATAGGCCAAAACAATTCCGACAATACTGCCGATAGTGGAGGTTATGATGGCCCATACAGAAAACCCGCTTGCACCAAACAATGTCGGTAAGTACCCGCCGGCCATTCCGCCAATGGTAATAAATGTATAAAGCAATGGCTTGTTCATGCTTTTATAGTACGCCGTTTTACGCGATTTTTTACTATTTTTTCCAGTCTGATATAATTAATTTTTCGCCAGATTTCCTGACTGTAACTTTTTGACCGCGTTGCCAGCGTAGTTCGCGAATCATTGATATTGGCAACGACACCATGTAAGACCCAGTGCTATTTTGCAATAGAACTCTCTCGCTCTCGGATCCTGCTTTTTTGTTACCCATACAGTTGGTTGCCCCCTTGCTTGCCAAATAATTTTAATCATTTAAAATTATTAAATACCTACTTACTTGAATTACACCCAAATAAATAATACACTAAATCATATTTAAATCATATTTTTATATTATTTAAATATGATTTTGCAATGATAGCCCACTATACTTAAGCTAATTATTATGATTATTTAGGTACTTTTCCATGCCAAACACCCTCATAGTTTGTTATAATTACTAAAGTCCACAGGGTTACAGAGTTAAGCGATAGCAAATCACTCCCTCCCCCGCCAAGCCAAGGATGCAGATTAACTAGTACTTTTCAGTTAAATCAGTGTGTAGCTCCTCGTTCAAAAGCTGTCAGAGACAGCAAACAGATTTTGAACGAAAGGGCCGCAAAAATTCTGTTATGCTAATTGTAAACAAAAAAGTAACGTCTTTTGTTTACATAAGATATAACTAAATTTTCGCGGGTGTAGCTCAGTTGTTTAGAGCGCATCCTTGCCAAGGATGAGGTCGAGAGTTAGAGTCTCTTCACCCGCACCAAATATTCGAATTTGAGCCGACAAGGCTCTTTTTCTTTGTCTCAATTATAGTTCTAAAGGGTTGATTGAACATATATGACAACTTTTTGTCCTTTAGCTCAATGTTTGAAAGTACATATTCTAATAGCTTGTTCCGTAAGCCTTCATCGCTTGCTACAAACAGCTCTTCTGCTCGCTGAGCTAGGTCTAACAGATAAGAAGAGGTCAATGCAAAGCTCTTATTGTCCGATGTTAGAGACTTGAGCATGTCATTGAGCTCTTGCTGTCTTGCCTCTAACTCATTTGCGGTTTTGTCATGTAGGGGCTGAGTAATACTCCCAGCTAGTAAATACTTGTAGTTTTTTTCAATCTGCTTAGTAATTGAGTCATATTCTTTTCTTGCCTGAACAATGTTCTGCGTGAAGTAAAGCTGCTGATTATCATGACGCTTACGAAGCTCCCCAATGATTTTGTTGAGCCAAGGCTCGGGAATGTCAAAGTTACTAACATCCCGAGCTACGTTTTCTACAACCAGGGCTTCTGCTGTGTTTTCATTGCCGCACTGTCCATTGCTCGCACATCGCAAATAGACAGTATTGCGGCTCCTAAAAGACGACACAGCCCTACCGCACTTACCGCACTTACCGCACTTTGTTATCTTCTTGAAGGTGTAGTCTATGCTGTCATACTTGGTCTTATCATGTTTTCGCTCATCTCGCACTCGCTGGACCTGGCTATACAGAGCACGACTGATTAGAGGCTCGTATTTATGGGGATAGTCCTTACCGCTATGCGTCATAACCCCATAGTAAAACTTGTTTTTTAGTATCCGCTCCAAGAATGCCTTAGATGGCTTATCGGAGCGTCCGCTTTTGAAGCCCATCTCGCCAAGCTCTTTGGCGATTACAGCATATGGCTTGCCCTCTGCTCGCAACTCAAACGCCTTTACGACGTAGTGTGCCGTATCATCATTCTTTATGATGTCTTTATCGGGGTTTTTCTCTGTACCCTTATTGATGTTTATATATCCGATAGGTGCTCTATGAACCCATATCCCATCGTTTAACATCTGTTGGAAACGACGCTTTACGTTATCCCTGCTTGAGTCTGAGTAGTATTTGGCAAGCAACATGCCAATCCCTAGTCTGAACAGGTCAGTGGCTGGCGAGTCTTTATCTATGAAGAGATTATCAGATGGAAAGTGAAGTTCGATTTTTCCTTCTTCAACCAGCTTGGACATTATACGAACTTCTTTTTGGGAGGCATCTCTGGTAAAGCGGTCAATCTTGTCAAAGACAACGATTAAAAGCTCGTCCATTGATTGGAACTTAACGATAAGCTCACTGAACTTTTGCCTAGCTTCTTTATAGGCACTTTCGTCAAATTCTTCATACTGCCAATCGTCTTGCTCCAAGCCTCTTTCATGCTTGGCGTAGTTTTCTAGTCGCAACTTCTGTGCTGGCAAAGCCTTGCGCTGCTCAGGGTCTGAGACCCTTGCGATTAGTATTGTTTTGCTTTCATTAGATTTCATAACGTCTCCTTATAAGTTAACATTTCTATACAGTATTTTCAATTCTTTCCCGAAAGTCTTTCATGCTGACAGGTGTAAACCGTTCAAGCGTTTCCTCTATTTTTATGAAGGACTTATATCTGTGTTTAGTTGGTGCCTTAAGTAGCTTCTTAACACGATACCAAGCCGCAGGTCCGTAAACTGTCTCTATAGTATTCCTGAGACCTACAGTGCCTTCTTGCCCAACTACCATAAGCCCCGCAACTGCGGCTAGTGCTGTCTGCGGCGTTACGTCAGGGTTATCTTCAAGATAGTTTTGAAGTAGCTGGTGCGGCTTGTCTAGGTCTAGAGCTATTAGGTCAACTGAGCTAGTAAGCCGTCGCCAATGTTTTTGCAGAGACGCTTTACATAGCTCTTCTTTGAAAAGGTCTTCAAATATCCAGGATGTAAGTTCAGGGTATGCTCGTTTTATAGCAGCTATTCCGCTATATCTAACTTCAAACCTAAACACTTCTAGCGGACGAAAGTCCTCTAGCTCATCAAGTAGACTTAACTGAACACTATTATCTTTTTCAAGAGCTCGCTTGTCGCTAATCTTTGATTTACGAAGGTCTGCCATCTTGTCGTATAGAGCAATATCCAGCGAATTAGTATGAATATGAACTACATGACCATCTCGAAAATCAGTTTTCTGCAAGTCATATACTCTGCTTACATCCAACTTGGCTATTGCTCCAAGGACAGTCTGAGCGGATGTGTAATCTAAAAAAACGATATTCTTAGAAGGATGCCAGCCGTTAACTTTGGCCTTTTTAATCTGCTCAGGAAAGAAACGGTGACCTGACAGCTCAAGCAGCTTGTCTGAAATTATTCTGACCAACTTCTCAAAGTCTCTTTCAACTAGCTCATCAAAGTTGTTGCCATAGAGCATCTTAGGTGCTGAGAACTCAACAGCAAGTTCATATGTTGCACCTCTTCTTTGTCTGTTTGGTCTTCTGAACATAGTTAAGTTGGGCATATAAATGCCTTGTTTTGCGTAAGCCTTAGGCGGATTATAGTAGGTCCTAGAGCTTCCGTAAGAGGTCTTTAGCTGCTTTGCCGATATTGGCTGGAAGAACAGCTTACTCATAACCTCAGGGTCATGTATAGGTATCAGTATCTTTACTGTGTCTATCATCGCTGGACTCATCACTTCTTTCAAATAGTGCCTCACATCTTTCTGTGATGGCTTTTTCAACCTCTTCATTTACATCTTTTCTTATCGGATGGAAGTAGTGCATCTGCTTATGTGCAACGGTTTTTGAAGGATAGGTTATCCGATACCCAGAACCATCCAGCTTTTTGTGAATGCCAAGCGAACCCAAGTAGAGCTTTCCGTCGATTACGCAATTTGCGAACGCAACCAATCCATCCTTAGGTTTAATTGGTGTTATGTTTACCTCTGTTATTATTGTCATTTCCAGTGCCCATAATCTCTACAGGTATTGCTGCAAATGTCCTTAGGGCATTTATATACGGCCAAGTCGAGAGCTACTTTCGTCAGGTCTTTTAACATCGTCGGAGGCAGTCGGTTAAGAACCCTTCTTATCGAACGAAAATAGTCTTCTGTACCCATTTTCCCTGGTATTGTTTCCAGTGCCAGAGTAGCCACTTCTTCTAGGTTCTCGTGTGAGTCGACATTCCAAATGTAGAATTTGACTGCATAGAGCCGACAGTCCTCACACATTGAACTCATCATGTCGATTACTTTGAACATGCGTGCTTTCTCTGCCTCATTTATCTTGTTTTTCTTCATTACTTTTCCTTTCTTTACGTTGCTTATTTTCAAGGTCCATTTGTATAAGCACATCAAGATAACCAGCCAAGTCCTTTATGGCTTGGATGCTCAACTCATCAGATACGCCTTCATTTTCGGCGTTTGATTGCGGTTCTGCTGGTTGCTGGTTATTTTTCTGTGACATAAAAGTAGCCTCTACTTAGGAGGCTACTTCTTATCTGTTTCTAGGGGCTGTTTAGCTCATCATTTCACATTAGGATGCTGTTTTTCTCTTTATTTCTCATTCTTTCTCGTAAATTCTGTGATACTTATGTCTTTGTGCTCTTCCTTCGCAAATTCTGTATTCGTTATTTTTGGGCGAAACAGAATTTTGTTGCCAGATGTTCGCGGAAAGAAAATCTTTTTCAGATTGCCTTTAATATTTAGGTCACGTAGAGCCGATGATACTTGTACAGAGGTTATGCCATCAAGTTCGATAAGATTATCTGGCTGTGCGAAAGCTTGCTGCAATAATCTATCTGCTGGAGAGTCCAGTCTAGTTGAAGCAATTAGGACGTTCCCGTTGAGATATAGCTTACCAGCTATATCGTCATATCTAAGCCAGTACCTACTTGAACTGTCGTGTTCTTGCTTTGCAATTTTTTGTCGAGCAACCAGGTTCTGTTTTTCTTCAAGTCTGAAGATTAGCTCCTCTAATTTATCTATACCGTAGTTCAGCGAGTCAAAATCTTTCTCTGGCGTAGGCTTAGTTTTTCCCATTATTAGGTCGGCCTGCTCTTTAACTGTTGGTATGATTTTATTATTGCGATTAAATGCGTTTGTAAATATTGCAATATAGTGATTATTTATGTCTTCACATTTCAGAAAAACAAAATAAACAGACATGTGCCATGCAGAGTACATTTCATGAATGTTAGAATATTCATTGTCGCTTTTTTCACTGATATGGCTAGCAATTATATGTCTAATCCTTGTGCCGACGTCATAACAAAAGCCTAACTCCTCAACAGCCTCGTCCAATGTGAAGCTACTTTTCTTTTCAATTTCACTAACAAGTTCAGTCTTATACTGTTTTAGGAAATCTTCCTGCTTACTATTAAACCTGCCTGTTTCTAATTCATCGTCTAGCCGTTGAATATAGGCTTTTTTAGCTTGAATAAGTTCGTATCTGGTTAAATCTTCTTCAGTTTGACTCATCACATCTTTCGGTTATCCACTTTGTAACTCGTGTATAGTAATAGTATGACACAATCTGATAAACGTGGTCCAAATCTTTTAACAATCACTCAAGCGAGCGAGCTTCTTGGTGTTCATAAAAATACGCTGAGGGCATGGGATAAAAAGGGCTACCTAAAAGCAATCAGAATTGGGATTAGAGGCGATAGGCGATACAAGAGGAGCGACATAATGGATTTAGCGAAAGGAAAGAAATGACAAAATACAAACACACATCAGACGATGCTCAGCAATTCAACAAGTATGGCGTTGATTTAACGGTTTATGGCGAAGGTGTCGAGTCAGCTAATGTTGTTCACGTTTCTGTCGATGAAGGTCACTTTGAGGAATTTATGGACGTTGAGGCTCATTACATTTACTACATTATTGAGGGTTCAGGCGTTTTTGTACTTGATGACAAAAAGGTGGAAGCTAAAGCAACTGATTTGATTGTCATTCCACCCAAAACTCGTATTCACTACTTTGGCAAGATGAAAATGACTCTGGTTGTATCGCCTGCATACAAAGAAGAAAACCAGAGGCACATTCGTGATGTGAGTAAAGATGAAAATCCACTAGAGGAGGTAAAATGAAAAAAATTCTTATAACAGGTGCAAGCGACGGCATCGGACGTAGCATCGCAATTCGGCTAGCTAAAGATGGCTACTCGGTAGTTCTTTGTGGTCGTGACGAAGGCAAACTGAACGACGTAGCGGCTGAGTGCGGCGACAATGTTCAATTGCTAGTTTTTGATATTAATGATAACTCAGCTCGAAAAACAGCAATCGACAGCGTTCAAGACGTAGATGCACTTATCAACAATGCTGGTGTTTGGCATAAAGTTGGCGACCTTGAAACGCTATCTGATGAAAAAGTTGCAGAAGTTATTAACACAAATCTCACTTCTCAAATCCTACTCACAAAGCAGCTGATGCCAACCATAAAAGACCGTGAAGGCTCAGCAGTCATCAATGTTATATCCAAGTCAGGAATTTCCGCTCAATCAGGTCAGACAGTCTATACAGCTAGCAAATACGGCATGCGTGGGTTTACAGACGTGTTGCGTGAAGACACCAAAGAAAATGCTATCAGGGTTGGTGCTGTGTACCAGTCAGGTACAAACACTAAGATGTTTGAAAAAGCAGGCGAAGACTTCCCAGTAGAAACATTCACTGAGCCAGATGACCTAGCTGACGTCATCGCTTTTATGCTGAGTCGACCAAAGAAACTATGGATTAACGAAGTAAGGGTTGAGAAATGAAAAGAGTCATCCTATTGCACGGAAATGGTGACAGTTCAGGCAACGATAACTGGCAGCCGTATATTAAGCAAGAATTGGACAAACTCGGGGCTACCTGCCTTAGTCCTGACCTGCCAGACAATGTGGCTGCACGAATGAGTCACTGGTTTCCGTACTTTGAAGAAACACTTAATATCGGAAAAGATGATATTGTCGTCGGTCACTCCTCAGGTGCACTTGCAATCATGAAGTATGCAGAAAACCAGCAAGTCAGGCGCTACATACTGAGCCATGATTGACAAACAAGCAATGAAGAAGGCCTGGGAGATGGCCAAGAAATGTGAATTACCGTATCAATTCGGATGCGTTATTGTAAAAGATGGGGAGATTATCGCAGCCGACCATAATCATGTCGGTGAAATCCCTGACACATCAGCACACGCCGAAGTATCAGCTATAAGGCAGGCTTGCAAAGTTATCGGAGATTATAACCTCGAAGGATGCACGCTCTATTCAACGCACGAGCCATGCATTATGTGTTTCGCTTGTGCGATGTGGGCTGGAATAGACAAAGTTGTTTACCAAGTACCAAAAGAAGATCAAGATGACTTCATGTATGCAAGTAGCATGAGTATTGAGGAATTTAATAAGACTGCTTTAAGATCAAAGATTGTGATTGAGAAATATGAGTAATAACAGACAAACGGCCTTTCGGCTACTGCGAAAATACGAAAGCAAGGCTCTAGTAAAAGCTAGGTTTTTAGCGCTGCACGGAGCTAGCAGTATAACAGGGAGAAAATTGAATGCGATAGTAGCTACAATGAAACAAGTCATAGTCTATTCACACGGTTTCGGTGTTCGCAAAGACGATAGAGGTTTGTTTACTGATATAGCAGACTCTATGCCAGAGGTTAAGCACGTTTTGTTAGACTACAACCTAATTGACGAACAAGCAAACACTCTAACTGTCAATCCATTACAAGGTCAGGTTAAAAAACTAAGAGACAAGCTGGATGAAATTGATAGCGATGCAATTGTAGATGTTATTGCACATTCTCAAGGCTGCCTGGTAGTTGCCCTTGCAAAACCACAAAACATTCGTAAGATAATCTGTATAGCTCCGCCAGACAATGCAGATGCGGAACACCTGATTGATTACTTTGGCAATCGTGAGGGTAGTGTGATTGAGCTTGAGGGAAATTCACGGATACCACGACGAGATGGAAGCACAACAATAATACCTGCTGCTTACTGGCAAAGTTTGGATGGTCTAAAGGTAATCAGACTTTACAATCGTCTGCCTAAGCTATCAAAAGTGAAATTTATTATCGCCAACGAGGATGAGGTGCTTGGAATGACAAATTTTGATGCAACTGACGAGCGTATTGATTTAGTACAAATATCTGGTAATCACGATTTTACAGGTAAGGATAGGCAGCCATTAAATGATTTCATAAGAGCAGAGCTAATAAATGACTAATTTTAGGTATAGTCAAGCTGATGGCTAAAAAAACTCACACCGTAACAATCGACCCACGAATGTTCATAAGCCCACCGTTTATAGAGTGTCCCAAGTGTAAGAAAAAAGAGTTTGGAGTTCTTGGAATAGGTGTAGGTTACACCAGACGCTGTAGAGACTGTTGGCACACTAAGGGATTTAGCTTACCAAAACTTAAAAGAGAAGTTATTTATCTGGACCAATTTGTCCTAAGCAATATGATGAAAGCCATTAACCCTAAGATAAAAGTCCGTGCAGGTACTGACCTATCATATTACAAGCAGCTTTTTGAAAAATTAGATAGATTGATAAAACTACAGCTAATCATTTGCCCGTCTTCTTCAACCCACAGAAACGAGTCATTGACCTCTATTAACTATGACGCAATTAAAAGGATAACCGAACACTTCTCATTAAATATCAGTTTTTATCCTAACTCTACAATTCAACGGTTTCAGGTTAGTAGTGATTTTAGAGACTGGCTGGGTATAGATACGAGGAAGATTGAAGTAGAAACAATAACTCACGGTAGGTTAGACGAATGGCAGGACAAATTCATAATCAGCGTAGATATGTTCAAGGGTGACACTGATTTTGTTGATGTGTTAAAAAAAGAGCGTGAACAATCAGAAAAATCACTTCTTCCTGTATTCAAAAGATGGCAAACGGAAACAGATAGAAATTTTGAAGAATGGCTGAAAGAAGAACAAGCAGTAATTGGCACAACTTTTTGGAATAGTGCGATAGAACGAGCCAATAAACATCAACAAAATCCGCAAAATATGACGCTAGACGAGTTACTTCCAAGCGAGCGAGAGATGATTTTAATCGACATTCTAGAAGTGTTGGAAAAGCAAGGTTACGACCAGGCAAATAGAATTAATAAAGCAAATGAGTATTTATCGACAAGGATAAAGGATGTTCCGTACTTTAAAATATCAAGCAATATATACGCTTCAATGGCTAGAGAGGCGGCGTCAGGGCGTAAAAAGCCATTTAACCGAGGAACATTTAACGACGTTGATTTTATATCCAATCTAGCACCCTACTGTGACGCACTATTCATTGATAAAGAATTGCAGACAAGATTATCCAACCAACCGCTAAAAGACTCACTTGGGCTAGATATAAAGACTTACTCGCTTAATAAGCGAGATGAATTTATGTCCTACCTTGAAAATATTGAGGCTAAAATGAGTAAAAAGCATCTGGCTCTAGTAGATACGGTATATGGAGATTGGTACAATCGCCCTTACACATCTATGTTTGATAAGGATTAATTAGTTTACCAGATAGTCCAAACACTTCAACTAGATGTTTTAGTTTATAATCATCTTGTGCATCAATAGCCGATGTTTGAAATGCGTCAACTATCTTGCACCAATAAGATAGCCCCACCACGCGTGGGGTTTTCTTATTGGTGCGTACTAAGTGACTCCAAATTCTCGGCCTTAAGAGGTCGAGAGTGAGAAATGCTGGGAGCATTTCGTAAGACCGGAGCACCGGCGCATATTAATGCCCAATGTGAGGTGCGGGTGAGACAATCCTGTGAATTGTCGCAAGGAGACTTTCTGAATCTAACTCGTTTGATTTCACGAAATCTTGGGGTCGCGGGGCGTGACCGAGCTGATTTACCGCCTACGGTAAATAAGACCGTGCCGAATCACAAATGCTTGGTTTAATAAAATATGAAATACATACAAAAGTATGTATAATCATATGTATGAGTTTTGAATGGAACGTTGCAAAGAATAACGATAACATCAAAAAACATAACCTTTCGTTCTATAAAGCTCAGGAAGCATTTTTTGATAAAAACAGGATAATTTTGTTTGATGCAAAGCATTCCGGCAAGGAAGAAAGGTATTTCTGTATCGGAAAGACTTCCAGCGGTGGAATCGCCACCGTTAGATTTACAATAAGAAACGACACTATTCGCATCTTTGGTGCAGGATATTGGCGGAAAGGAAAGAAAATTTATGAGCAGTAATATTACATACACCGATGAACCAAATGAAGTTGGAGCAGCTTTAGATGAAGCTGTAGTTATTGGGGACTTCCTACCATCGCCCGAGGAGCTTGTTAAAAAGTCAGAAAAAGAACGCATAACCATAGCTTTGGATAAAAAGAGTCTGGATGCGTATAAACAATACGCTAAAAAACATGATGCCAAATACCAGACTATGATTAATGGAGTTCTCAGTTCATATGCTGACAAACACCTATTGAAAATGTAGATTAGCTGGGTTGTTTGGTAGTTAAATTATCGTCCTTAATGCTGCACCAATGATAGAACTGTCCAAAAATGCGGTTTTTTCGTTGGTATGTGTGTAGGCTCTAACTCTCGGCCTCATCAAGAATCAAAAAACGTCGAGAGTGTAGCCCTCTTGCCTGTGTTCGAAACAGGTCTAATTCATTGTTTTTACTGTTATGTGAGGGTGATTTCTAGGAGTAATATTGTGGTTTTTTTGTTCAAAGAGTAGCCGTAGCTACTGTTATAACAAATAAACTGTAAGATTACCTTAGAAATTGACCGTAGGTAAGTAAATACTGCGAGATAGACCTGTAGTCAAGAGCCAGAGTATCCATGGCTCGATGCACCCACACGAAACAAGAAACTAAGACTCTGAGTTTACTAAGTTACTTACTTTTCCGCAGTATATACGTCTCCGGATTCAAGGCAAACATACAAGGTCCCGAGAGCGCCCAGTTTTTCGTCATAAATAACACGGAACTCGTCTGAACCAACATCTGGACATGCTCCTGCAATAAGAGCACCCCCACTTGTGAAAGCACCAGCAGCGAACATGTTTCTATATGTACTACTAGAACCACTATAATATTTTCCATACAAGTCGTCAGCAGCATCACCTATATCGTCCGCGTCCGGGGCTTCTAAGAAAACCGTATCTATAGCAAGGCGCCATAGATCACCAATATCTTGCCTAATTTGATCTCGGTCACTGACCGACATAGCTGAATATCTTTCAAAGTCTACTAAAACAAGTCTTGAAATTATTGATTGCGTATCATTGTTGAATTCGTTAACCATACTTATGGACTGAGTGTTATCTCTATTATTACTTGGATCTTTCTGTAACAGATAACTTGTAGCCCCAGCTACACTTATAAGAATAAACATAGATAAGAATGTAAGCCTCAAGTTTTTCCTCTTTATTGTTGGTGCTACAGAACCTATGGTAGAGATAGTTTCTTCATTATTCGTGTGTGGAGATGTTGATGAATTAGAGTCTAAATCACTATTCATGTCGACAGTCCGTTTGTTCACAGGCCTCACCACTAGCCGATTGTTCACCTCGAGATGAATTTTTCGACCAGACTCATGCTTATCGTCCATGTGACTATTGTACATGATCCTCCAAAAAGAGCATTTAATTCGCGTAATCCTACCCATACCCTAATAGCAGGCATTGTTAATAAGGCATAGTTCGACCCTCAGTCCCTCAATGATTGGTGGGAATTTTTTCGTACCTGCTGCACCACATCCTACAAAATAAGTGCTTTAGATAACAGCTCCTTGACAGTAGCTATGTTTTTACTATCAGAAGTAGAGATACGAATAAAGGGGATTTGAGCTTGTTCAAGGATCCTCTCCACCTCAATATCACGTACTCTTCGATCTTCTCTTTCATGCGAAGAATCATCAAGCTCAATCGCACATACAGGCTTCAATTTTTCCTTTGTGCATATAACGTAATCAACTGACTTACCATCTATATAACTAAAGGCACCTTTCCAATTTTGGCCTCTTATTGTGTGATCTATGAAAGCAGATAAATGTATCTGTGGAAAAACAGTATATTGTCTGCCTACTACATCGGTTAATGTTTTATAGAATATGTTTTCATTTTGTGTAAGAAGATACTTTTTTGAAGAATAGGAGTATTATTTCTTTGTTTTGTCTTTAGTCTGCCCTTTAAAGAGCTGACCCACAAAATGTAAAGTCATAAATACAATTCCCAAACCTACTAGTCCGTAAGCAATAAAAGTATTCATAAGCTTATTGTATCAGATAAATATTCGGATTCCACCAGCCTAACTTCCAATATCAAACGCAACCGTTAGAATAAAACATGTAATCAAGAAAGG
>CAYVHE010000018.1:0-14133 GCA_964451085.1 uncultured Candidatus Saccharibacteria bacterium
TATGCATGTTTAACAGAGGAAAACCTAGCTAAAAAGCTCCACGATATTGCCTATACCCCGCATTTACTAATGAGCCCAATCCTAGCTTTTTGATGCTCGCAGCTACTAGATAAATAGCGGTTACTAGCCAAATAGTGCCTAGAATGATATACACAGAACTCGCTGATAGGTCATTACCAAGTGCTTTATAAGTTAAATAACCGAAATAGCTAAACCAAAGAGGCAAAATAATCAAACCGTGGACAAGTAGTCCATGTTTTTTATTTATAACATTATAAATTTTAATATTTTTTTGGTAATACACCAGCGCACTATTTATAGATACAGCTGCGAATAGTAAAATTGTACTAACGGAAATCTCTTTCATATATCTAATTAAGAGTATACATTAGCTGTCTAGTTAGGTTATATTTTAGCTAATTCAGCTTTTAGTAACTCGTTTCGTACTCCCATTTCTACGTCATCATAAACGAAGCGTATAATGCCATCTTCGTCGATTATCAAGAAGGTGTGTCCTGCTAAGCCGCCTTTATGCATAGATGACGCAAGATTTGTCATATTAAATTGTCTAGTAACTTTTTTTGTAGAATCAAGTAAAATGTTTCCATTACCTAGTTCAGGCATTTGATTTATCGCTTCCACCCATCTATCTTTAATGTCTGGCACAATACTGTATGCTACTACGTCATCACTATTAAAGTAGCTATCATTTCCTAGTGCTGCGATTTGATTCCAGCATGCCGGATAGCACATTATGCCTTCATTGAAAAACAAAACTACCTTTTTACCTTTTTGAGCACTCATTGTAACTTCTTCGCCGTTGTAACTTGTAAGAGTAAAATCTGGTACTGGCTGTCCAACCACGGTTGCGGTATTCGTATCTTTAAGGCTAGGCTCAGGGTTAGCGTTATTAGCATTATTTTTTAAAGATGCCGCGCCAATTATTATTACGACAGCTAAAAGTATTGTTATTAGAGTGAACTTCATTATTTATCCTCCTTTTTCTTAGTTATATCTTTATCGTTATCATCGTTAGTATTCATCTGTCTATATGCATACCAAGCGATTCCTATGAAAATAGCTATAAACAATATATACCATACGAATCCTGGAACACTTTGTGTGAAGCTAGTAATAGATTTCGTTAATTTAGCTACCTGTAGATTGAGTTTTAATTGGTAAGACGAAACCCCAGTATCACTACTGCCAGTTTCAAAGACTAAAATGAAGACTCCTATTATCAAGTAGAGGATTCCAGCAATAAAATGCGATAAGTTAAGGGTTATTTTTTTGCCAAATAATGAATAGGTAATCTTTCTTTTGAAAGACTTAAGCTTTTCTGTAACTCTAGTTTTATCAATCAGCAAGGCTGATATAAATAACGGGGTTACAATGCCGGTAACAAATGCAAGCGCATAAATAACACCCAGGAATTCTGACCCTGGTAGGAAAGAGAGTGCAAGCACACCAGCTAATACAGGGGCACAGCAGCTAGTCGCAATCCCTGAGAAAATCCCTAGTACATACAAGGATCCAAAATCAAATTTCTTCAACTCTGGTTTAACGTGCATAGGGAGCATGTAGGATTTGCCTAGGAGTAAGAATATTCCGAGGACTACCATAAATAGGCCACCGATACCAAATATTATAACGTGATTATCGGTAAAGAAACTTCCCAAAAATGATAATCCTAGTCCGAGGGGTAGAAACACAGTTAAAAGGCCTAGATAATAGACGAAAGTCATTAAAAATATTTTAGTTTTAGTCTTAAATACAGTAGCTAGATATGATGGGAGTAATACACCAATACAGCAAGGTGCAAAAAGTGCTGCTACTCCTGCTAAAAATGCTGTAATTAATGCTGCTGTTGGTACTAGTTCCATGATTTTTTATATTCCCTTGTTATTTATTTTATTTATCATTACAACAATCCATAAGCCCGTTAGCAACTGCCTTTGTAGCAGGATCATTTCTATCAACGTATATAATTAAGGCAACTATCCAGATAGTCAAGATAGCTAGTGGAGTCCATTTATCGGTGAGTTCTTCTGTGAGCAGTAGTATGCCTAGAAACGTAGTACTTAAAAAATAAGGGAGTGTAAAAATTCTGTATATTTTCGGGAGTTTTCCTCTAGCATAATAGTAAAATCCGGCTACGCTTTGACCCATTAATAGCCCGATAAGCAAGTTGTTATTATAAGAGCCAAATTTTTGAACACCGAGTAGAAATAGCCAAGTACTGAGTATACTAAAACAAATAGCACAGATTTTTTTAGAAGTATGTTGTCTTACGAAAATACCAATGGCAAAAAGTGCACTGACAATTATAATAACGTACGTGGTCATATATAAAGTTAATCTTTCTGTATTTAAGCTAAAAATAATAATCTTGACCGATACCCCCTAGGGGTATACAATAGTATTGTAACATAAGGAATATAGAAGTGAAAGCAGAATATAAAAAAAGCGCAAACCGTAGAGCAAAGATAATTGAAGGTCAGTTCAGAGGATTAATAAAAGCAATAGACGAGGACTCCTACTGTGTAGATATATTGGTTCAGTCTTTAGCTATACAAAAATCTTTGAAATCTTTAAATAAACTAGTACTGCAGAATCATATGGAAACACATGTAAAAGAAGGTATGAGTAACGGGACCGAAGAGCAACAAGAGAAGTTAATAACAGAATTATTAGAATTATATGAACTAACAAACGTAAGGGGATAAGTATTAATGTATCAAATATTATCACACGCAGATGAAGTAGTAAACGAAGGTTTTATGGACCACATGACGAACAATTCTCACTGGTATGGAGATGGTGGATTTGTTGTGTTTTGGTTTGTATTATTAGCCGTAATAGCTTTAGTAGTATGGATTTTAGCCGGCAAATTTATCGGAACGAGTAGTCAATCCAGCAATAAGAACACGAAAGATTCTTTAGAGATTGCTAAATCTAGATATGCTAAAGGCGAGTTAACTAAAAAAGAGTTTAAAGAACTTAAAAAGGAGCTATCTTAGAATATGGAAGATCACAGTAATCATAAGATGAATCATAGTCACTCCGAGCACGAGGGACATATGGACCATGAGTCTGCGGGCCATGACCACGATAAACATGCCGGACATAACCCAGCGATGTTTAAGCAGAAATTTTGGTTATCATTGCTACTTACAGTGCCTGTATTATACTTCTCTAATACCATTCAGAGTCTGCTAAATTATACCTCTCCTACATTTTTTGGGAGTGAGTATATATCTGGAATATTTGGAGTAATAATATTCTTTTATGGCGGCACAGTTTTCTTGAAGAGTGCTAAGTCGGAGTTAAAAAACAAGGCCCCTGGCATGATGTCTCTAATCTCGTTAGCTATATCAGTAGCATTTGTTTATAGCTCAATGATTACTTTAAATATAGTTTCCGGTAAAGATTTTTGGTGGGAATTGGCAAGCTTGGTGACAATTATGCTATTAGGCCATTGGCTTGAAATGGCTTCAGTAATGAATGCGCAAGGTGCTATGAAAGAGCTGGCAAAGTTACTGCCGGATAGCGCAGAACTAGTAGTTAAATCTGGTACAAAGAAAGTGGGGCTATCCAGTCTAAAAGTTGGTGATGTAGTTATGATAAGACCTGGCGCAAAAGTACCTATTGATGGAGTCGTTATTGACGGTAAATCCAAGATAAACGAGTCAATGGTAACGGGAGAGTCAAAACCCGTTAGTAAGGAAGTTAAAGACGTTGTAATTGGAGGAACTATAAATGGTTCGGGAGCCATAAGAGTAAAAGTTACTAAAACCGGTGACGATACAACTATTGCTGGGATAATGCATTTGGTAGCTGAGGCTCAAAAAAGTAAATCTAAAACACAGATACTCGCGGACAGGGCCGCATACTATTTGACCTTTGTTGCAGTTGGTTCTGCAATCATTGCTGCAAGCTCTTGGGGCTTTGTAGGTGGAGTGGGGACTGCTTTTATATTAGAGAGGATAGTTAGTGTGCTAATTATTGCTTGCCCACATGCATTAGGACTAGCAATTCCACTAGTAACTTCCATATCTACGTCTAAGGCTGCCAATGCAGGGCTGCTTATAAAACAGAGAATGGCGTTAGAAAGCGCGAGGAATATTGATGTTATTCTGTTTGATAAAACAGGCACTTTAACTACCGGAGACCAAGGAGTTGTAGATGTAATCTCAGACGACAAGAAAGAGTTTCTTAGCATCGTATCTTCAATTGAAAAAGACAGCGAGCATCCTATTGCAAAATCGATAGTTGCTTATGCAATGGAACAAAAAGCTCCAATTCAAAAGGTTACAAGCTTTAATTCGATAGCTGGTAGAGGTGTTGAAGCGAGAATAGGCAAAGACAAGTATTTTGTTGGCGGACCAGCCTTACTTAAAGAACAACAAATTAAGTTATCTGATGAATACAAGAAAACATCCGAAGAAGCCTCAGCAAATGGTCAAAGCATCATATATTTAGTAAAAGATGCAAAAATTAAGGGTGCAATTATGATATCTGACGTTATAAGAAAAGAATCTTATGAGGCTGTAGCATTACTACAAGAATCAGGTAAAAGAGTAGCGATGTTAACTGGGGACTCTCACGGAGTTGCTACTTGGGTAGCCAAAGAGCTAAAACTAGACGAATTTTTTGCAGAAGTATTGCCGGAAAATAAATCTGAAGTAGTCCAAAAATTGCAGAAAAAGGGCTACAAAGTAGCAATGGTAGGAGATGGTGTGAACGATGCTCCTGCATTAACTCAAGCTGACGTAGGTATTGCTATAGGTGCCGGGACTGATGTTGCAATAGAATCTGCTGGAATAGTGCTTTTAAGTAATGACCCACGCGGTGTAAGTAAGATAATTAACTTGTCTAAGGCAACATACAAAAAAATGGTCCAAAATTTGATCTGGGCTACAGGATATAACGCTTTAGCTATACCATTAGCAGCCGGAGTAGCTTGGTCTGCGGGCTTTGTATTGTCCCCTGCTGTTGGAGCAGCCTTAATGTCGCTCTCTACTATAATTGTGGCCTTTAACGCACAACTGTTAAGAAGAGTAAAGATTTAGAAAATAAAGGAGAAAAGAAAATGGATGATAAATTATTTAAGATAATTGCAGTGTTATTAGTCGTTGGGGGCATAGCAGCCGGAGTTTTGTTAGGGGGGTGATTCACCTCAGAAAACCAGGCTAGGTGTAGAACACGAAGATAAAGGTCAAGATCATCTTCAACAAGGTCAAACTATCTATAACAATACCGATGCAGAACCGCCAACGTCAGGACCTCATGGTGGAGCAATTGATAAGGGCTATTATCCTCAAGAAATAGCTGACGAAAACTCGTTACATAACTTAGAACATGGCTATGTGTATATATCTTACCAACCTAGTTTATCGTCCGAACAAGTGAATAAGATTAAAAATCTTTTTTTTGAGCCATTTAGTAATTCAAGCTTCAAGCCTACAAAAGCGATTATGGGCCCAAGATCTGCTAATGATTCACCAATAATATTTTCGTCATGGGATAGAAGTCAAAAGTATGACCAATTTGACGAAGAACAAATGATGCAATACTACCTAGGTAATGTAGGTAAAAGTCCAGAACCATTAGTCCCGTAATAAAATACGATATCTATACAATTACTAAATTCTCGCATATATTGTGAAGATGGTTATGAATAGGGTACTATAGGGTAATGAAACAACTTATCGACGATATTCGCAAAGTTATTAAGGGTGACGTAGAGACCGATGATAAAACACTGGAATTTTATTCGCACGACACAAGTTTATTTGAAGTAAAGCCCCAAGTAATTGTCTTTCCTAAGGATAGCGATGACGTATCTTTAGTGGTTTCTATTGTGAATAAGTACAAGAAAGAGCTCCCAGAGGTTTCTATAACCGCAAGAAGCGCCGGAACCGATATGTCTGGCGGTGCTATCAATGAGTCTATCATTATGGTTTTTGAAAGATATATGAACCATATAGGCACGGTCCAAAATAACGTAATTTCATCACAACCCGGAGCTTACTACCGTGATTTTGAAACTGAAACTCTAAAAAGTAATGTAATTATGCCTTCCTACCCTGCGTCAAGAGACCTTGCTGCTATCGGCGGCATGGTGGTGAATAACTGCGGTGGCGAAAAATCTCTTAATTTTGGTAAAATTGAGAAATTTGTAAACAAAATGAAAGTTATACTCTCAGATGGTAAAGAATACTCGATAGTCCCACTGTCCAAACCAGAACTAGATGGAAAAATGGCCCAAGATACATACGAAGGCAAAATTTATTCAAATCTGTATAAATTGCTTGATGATAATTATGATCTTATCAAAAAATCTAAACCGCAAGTTTCTAAAAATTCTACGGGGTATAAACTATGGGATGTTTGGGATAGAGAAAAAGGCATTTTTGATTTAAGCCAATTGTTTGTAGGCTCTCAAGGAACTCTAGGCTTGATGACCGAGGTAGAACTAAGGTTGGTAAAAAACCCTAAACACTCCGGCTTGCTAGTTGGGTATGCTAGAAGCTTAGACCATATGGGTGAAATAATTCAGATTCTTAAAGCTCATAACCCTACAACTATCGAAGCTTTCGATGAGCATACAGTGGGTTTTGCGTTTAGATTTTTCTTAAAATTCAGAGAGGGAATTGGCTGGTGGGGATTATTTAAAACAGCAATTAAGTTAATTCCTGACGCGTTCATTTTGCTCAGAGGAAAGCCTAAGATGATATTCATGGCTAGTTTTGACGATGATGACCGAGAAGTAATTCAGAAAAAACTAGATACGCTCAGAGATGCTATTAAGGTTAAGCACTGGAGAATTACCCAGGAAGAGGCTAAGACAGAAGAAGATAGTGAACGATTCTGGATGATGCGTAGGAAGAGTTTCAAATTATTAAGAGACAATGTAGGTGGTGGAAAACATACAGCCCCTTATATTGACGATTTAGTAGTACCAACAGAAAATATTTCTAAATTCTGGCCTGAGATAAAAGAAATTCTAGATAGGTACGGTCTGCTGTATACAATAGCAGGACATCTGGGAGATGGTAATTTTCACATTATTCCATTAATGAAACTTTCTGATGAGAAAGAACGAGCAAAAATCGAACCTAGTATGCGAGAAGTTATTGACCTTATAAAGAAGTACGGCGGTGTAATGTCTGGTGAGCATAACGACGGGCTGATTAGGTCGCCCTTCCTAACAGATATTTACGGAAAAGAGGTAGTAGACCTATTTAAAAAGGCAAAAAATATACTAGACCCAGACAATATTTTTAACCCACACAAAAAGACAGATTCAGATTGGCAATACACAAAATCACACATTAGGGATCATTTTTAAGAGATGAAACATATTGTAATTGTGGGTGGGGGTTTTGGTGGTGTTAAGCTAGCAATTAAGCTGTCGACGCATAAAGAGTTTAAAATTACTCTTATTTCTGATAATGATAATTTTGAGTACCACGCAGCACTGTACCGATCTGCAACCGGGTGGTCTCCCAACGAAGTAAATATACCTTTAGTTGATATATTTGAAGGTAGAAGTCGCGTTAAAGTAATCAAAGATAAAATCAAAGGTATAGACGGTAATAATCAAAGAATAAAGAGTGCATCCGGTAAGACTTATCATTATGATGAGTTAGTTATGGCTGTTGGGCAGGTAGCTAATTATTACGGTATTGAAGGGCTAGAGGAGAAATCTTTTTCTCTGAATACCGCTAAAGACGCATTTGATCTAAGAGGGCATATAAAGCAAATAATATGTAAAAATACATCTGATAGCGATGCTCTAGAATTTGTAGTGATTGGCGGAGGTGCAACAGGAGTTGAATTAGCCTCAGAGCTCAAATTCTTTATCAAACAGATATACAAAACTGAAGGAATCAGGATTCGCAAAATTAACATTACGTTAGTTGAAGGCAGTGCAAGACTGCTTTCAATACTGTCTCCAAAGGCTTCAACTTATGCTCGTTGGCGTCTAAAAAAATTAGGGATTAATGTAATGTTGTCTACCAAAGTGGTGGGTCTAAAAGACGACAAGCTTATTTTTGGTAAGGGCAATATTAAGGCCAAAACTGTTATTTGGACAGCCGGGGCGACGAATAACCCAATTTTTGCACATCACAAAAGAATTTTTACTATCGCGCGTAACTCAAGAGTTGAAGTCGATGAACACCTAATGGCTTATCCACACGTATATGTCATAGGCGACAGTGCTAACACTGCTTTTGCTGGTATGGCTCAAACAGCCTTAAGCGACGCTGTGTATTTAGCAAAAAACTTTATTCGGCGTACAAAAAAGCAGCATAGACTCCTGTACTCACCACCTTATCCGATATACGCAGTACCAATTGGTAGTGATTTTGCAGTTGTTCAATGGGGAACTTTAGTTCTGCGAGGTAAACTAGCCTGGTACCTTAGACGTATTGCGGATTTCAAGTTGTTTGTCACCTTTGAACCCTACAAAAAAGCCATAAAATCCTGGCGTGCAGGCAATAAAAGAGCTAAAGGTTTCTAGGAAACTTGCAATAAAACCTGCTGAAATAAAATAAGAACATAGTTTAGAGGTAAAGTCCTGTGGATAACTGTTTTATTTATCTTAAGCATAAGCTATACTCGAAGAGTAATAAAAGCAAAAAAGAAGACAGAGAAATCAAGTGAAAGTATTAATGCTTGGGTGGGAGTTGCCACCGTATCATAGCGGAGGACTTGGCATAGCGTGTTATCAGCTGTGCAAAAGCATGTCCAATAATGGAATAGGTATTGAGTTTATTTTACCTTATGAGGCAGAGCATAACATTTCATTTATGAATGTTCGTTCGGCCACTACTGTTGATATTGAGGAATTCCAGTCTTTTATGGGTGCTTATACGACCCTTGAATCATCAAAAATTATCAACAAAGGTTACTCGTTTGATTCTCTGGTAGAACAAACCCAAGCTTATGCTAGAGGTATGGATAGGATTATTAAGCTAGCAGACTTCGACGTTATACACTCGCATGACTGGTTAACAGTAAGCGCAGCATTGCGTGCTAAACAACTTAGTGGTAAACCCCTTATTATGCATGTACATGCTACCGAATTTGATAGATCAGCAGGTAAATCGGGTAATCAGTTCGTACATGAACTAGAGTTTCTGGGTATGAGCATGGCAGACAAAGTAATTACAGTAAGCGACTATACTCGTGATTTAGTAATTGAGAAATATGGGATAGACCCCAATAAGGTAACAACAGTTCATAATAGAATCGATTCAATGTCTGAAGTGTATTCTCAGACTGAAGATGAAAACCCCTATCAATCTTTGCGAATTTTACGTGAAGCGGGTTATAAAGTGGTTACTTATGTTGGAAGAATTACTGTTCAAAAGGGGCTATGGAATCTGTTACATGCGTTTGCTAAAGTAGTTTCAAGTAGACCAAAAACTATTTTATTAATAGCAGGAAGCGGTGAGCAGATTAGAGAGTTACAAATATTGGCGGCTGATTTAGGTATTGCTCAAAATGTTCTCTTTACTAATCAATTCGTTAATGGTTCAAAATGGCGAAATGCATTCATTTGTAGTGACCTTTTTGTTATGCCAAGTATAAGTGAACCATTTGGATTAACACCTTTGGAGGCCGCGCTTTTTGGCACGGCGTCGCTGATTACTAAACAATGTGGAGTATCTGAGTTATTCCAAAATACTCTTAAAGTAGACTTTTGGGATGAAAATGAAATGGCAAATCAAATCTGTAGTGCTCTAAATTCAGAGGGTTTTATTGAAACATTAAGCCACAACGCATATATAGAAGCAACGCAGATGACCTGGGATGATGCTGCCAAGAGCGTAGGAAAAGTGTATAGGGAGTCATACGTATGAGCCGTACAGATATAGTTTTTTATATGCATGTCCATCAGCCCTACAGGGTAAAACATTATTCGGTTTTTGAAGCCGGACGTGATCATTGTTATTTTAATGATGAATCAGATCAAGCCAGCACCAACAATAAATACATTCTGGATAAAGTATCTGATAAATCCTATATACCTACTAATCGTGTCTTGATGCATTTGCTTGAGACTCACCCCGAGTTTAGATTTAGTTTGTCGATAAGTGGAGTTCTATTAGATCAATTAGAAGTATGGCGACCCGATGTATTAAAAAGTTTTCAAGAATTAGTTGCTACTGGAAGGGTTGAGATTATCGGTGAGACCTACTACCATAGTCTAGCCTTTTTCTATGACAGCGAAGAGTTTGAGTCTCAAGTTAATCAACACTCTGAAACCGTAGAGAGATTACTAAATTACAAACCCCATTCTTTCAGGAATACTGAGCTTAGTTATAATAATGATCTAGGAAAATGGTGCGACGAACAAGGGTATGATGCTGTAATTACAGAAGGCTGGGACCCTATTTTAGGCTGGAGATCTCCAAACTATGTGTATAAACCTGTCGGAGCCAAAAACACAAAGTTGCTTGTTAAAAATTATAGGCTAAGTGATGATATAGCGTTTAGGTTCGGAAACAGGGAGTGGTCTGGCTGGCCAATGACTGCCGAGAAATTTACACATTGGATTCATGAGAGTACTGAGGATGCAGACATAGTTAACTTGTTTATGGACTATGAAACTTTTGGCGAACACCAGTGGATAGACACTGGTATATTTGAATTTTTGAAATACTTGCCTAGCAAGTGGATGATTAATGATAGCTATGGTTTTAAAACTATTAGTGAAGCAGCTAAAGAATGTCAGGCCCAAGACGAACTTGATATGCCATATACGGTAACGTGGGCTGACACTGAGCGTGATTTGACCGCATGGACGGGTAACGCAATGCAAACGGAGGCCTTACGGGGCTTATACGATCTTAAAAAATTAGTATTATCAACAAAAGACGTTGATATTATTAGGGACTGGCGCAAGCTGCAAACTAGTGATCATTTTTACTATATGTGTACGAAATGGTGGAATGACGGTGACGTTCATGCCTATTTCAGCCCATACAATTCTCCTTATGAAGCCCAAATGAATTTTATGAATGCTCTTTTGGATTTGAAAACCAGACTAGCAAATAAAGGGATATCGTAGCGTGGGGCGACCAGTTGTACTTAGCAACAATAAACTTTTTGTTGGCTTAGACGAACGGGGTTTGGTTCACGACTTTTACTATCCTTATGTAGGCCAAGATAATCTAACGACGTCTAGAGTTGTTCCTCATAAAATTGGCGTTTGGGTAGAAGGTAAGTTTAGCTGGTTGAGCGATTCCGAGTGGGACACTTCTGTGATGTTTGAGGAAAATGTATTAGTAAGCAAGGTTGTAGCAATTAATAAACGGCTGGCGGTAACAGTGACTTTTTCTGACGCAGTAGATCATGAAGTCAGTGCTTTCATGAGAAGGATAGAAGTAACCAATAATTTAGATAAACCAAGAAATATAAAGCTATTCCTACACCAGATATTCGAGATAAGTAGGAGCGGTAGAGGAGATACTGCTTTTTATGAACCTTCTGGAAATTACATATTTGACTACAAGGGATCGACGTCATTAATTATTTATGCTCAGTCTAACGGCAAACCTTTTTCGGAATTTGCAGTAGGGAATTACGGCATAGAGGGAAAATCAGGAACTTTCATCGATGCTGAAGATGGTAACTTGTCTGGGAATTTAGTAGAGCATGGTGGAGTCGATAGCGTAGTAGGGCTTGAGCTTGAGTTAGAGCCAGATAGTAGTCAAGTTGTTGAATATTGGATAGCTGCTGGGTCGGACCAACAAAGAGCTGACGAAACCCATCAAATTCTACTCTCTTCAGGCTTAGATGTTAGATTAGATGATACAAGACTAGCCCATAAGGCCTGGCTACAACCAGCAATAGATGCAACTGTTAATATTAAGGATAATTCCGTAAAGAATGACATCTATAAATCTTTATTGGTACTTAAATCGCACATAGATAATGACGGAGCAATTATTGCTAGTTGCGATAGTAGCATATATAACTATGGCAGAGATTATTACGTATATTGCTGGCCAAGGGACGGCTCATTTGTTCTATGGCCGTTAATTAAACTCGGCTATAAAGAGGAACCGTTAGCTTTTTTCGATTTTTGCGAAAGGGTAATGCACCCTGACGGATACCTACAGCATAAATTCCAGCCAGACGGTTCCTACGGCAGTACATGGCATCCACTAGTACAACATCACCACAAAGAACTTGCGATACAAGAGGACGAAACGGCTATCGTGCTATTTATGATAGCCGAATATGTAGAGAAGAATAACGACTACGTTTATTTTAGGAAAAAATTAGCTAACTTTATAAAGCCTATGACTGATTTTTTGGCTTTTTATCTTGATAAAGAAACCGGATTACCCCACCCCAGTTATGATTTGTGGGAGCAAAAATTCCAGACATCTACATATACGACATTTGTAGTCGCGGCTACTTTATCTAGAATTATAAGGATTGCTGAATCATTAAATATAGAGCAAGCGCATATAGCTATGTGGAAAAACGCATTGGCCTCAATTAACAAAAACGTTAATCTTTTATACGACGAAGATAAGAGGTATTTCATCAAGGGTATTTTTAAAACAGAAGGTGTTGACGAAGTAGATTCAACTCTAGACGTAAGTAGTCTATATGGTGCGTTTATGTTTGGTGATAACAAAAATTCTGAGATGATTCAATCCACTGTTAAAAAAATTGAAGAGATTCTTGAAAACGCAACACCAAATGGGGGAATCCCTAGATATCTGTATGATAATTATCTGCAAGTCAACAATAAATTACCTGGCAACCCGTGGTTTGTATGTACGTTTTGGATGGCTCAATATTACTATAAGATAGGCAATAAAGACCGCGCGCTAGATCTTATAGAATGGTCTAAGAAAAGATTTTTGCCTAGTGGAGTTATGAGTGAACAGATTAACCCGGAAGACTCAACTCAGGCTGGTGTTGCCCCCTTGCTTTGGAGTCATGCGGAGTATATAAACACTTTGCTAGAATTGCATAAATAGATGTCAGCAGAAAGTCAACGTGATATATATCATAGCGCTAATGTTAAAATTAATAGATTATTAATCTAATAATAAAAGTTAAAGGATAATAAATGTCAGAATTCTTAGATAAGCTATTTTCTCTGCGCTATTGGGAAGTAATGAGTGATTTGCACGGCTTCTTTTCAATGCTCGCGATGGTTCTATTCGGTGCATCAATAGTGTTACTATTTTCATTAGATAAATTTGATAAGGCCATTAAGTGGCTAAAAACAACTGTTATTGGGTTGTTAACAACGGTAGCGTTGCTTGAATCTTCTGGTCTTTTTATTTATAGACCATATCGTACTAAAGCAGTGCCATCGCCAAGAACTTTGTTAAAATCTTCGCCAGACACTAAGTGGCTTCATAGTTACGTTTTTGAGCACAAGGAACACTTAGCATATGCTCCACTTCTAATTATCATCACTGCCCTTGTATTGTTATACACGCAGGGTGATACCTTAAAGAAGAAGCCAAAACTCAAGAAGGTTCTCATATTTTCACTAGTAGCTGCGCTAGTATATTTGTTAGTCGTTGCAGCAGAAGCAGTATTAGTAACTAAAGCAGCACCTTTAAGCTAGGAGGATAAAATGAGTAAAAAAACTTCTAAATCAGAACAAGCAGTTAGCGTACTAGTGGCTGGATCAGTCAGCCTGAACGCATTTTGGGTATTTACGATATTAGCCGAGTCCTATAAAGCGTTTCATGATCTATTTAACGTCTATGATCCAATTGGTGCACTTTTAGGAGTGTTCTTGGCATCTCTTTTGATGTTCGTCTTAGCTATGTTTGGAACGCAAAAATACCTTTCAACCAATAAGGTAAATCTAAAAAAAGTAGAAACTAACGTAATTAACGCTTATGTAGTATCGATCGTACTATTCTTCTTCATGGTGTTCCCGGCTTTTTTCTCTCCAATAGTCGATGTAATATCTTAAAGATTAAGAAATTCACATCCTAAACTAAAAGAGCAGCCTATATCATAAAGAATAGGTTGTTCTTTATGATAAGTCTTAATTTATATATCGTAGAAAGCTATATACCTAAATTCTAGAACCAAACGCAACCTGCGCTAATTCTAGCTCTTTGTTGGGGT
>CAYVHE010000019.1:0-13894 GCA_964451085.1 uncultured Candidatus Saccharibacteria bacterium
TTCGTTTATAGATACTTTGACGGGTACACCCTTTTCAAATTTTAACTCAAAGACACCTATTCTTAAGATTGTCCTGTCTATTCTTGCAATTTGATCAAGTGGCCAATCTGGAGCCACCGGTTGGATTACTGCATCTAATTCGTCAACGTGCTCTAATATACCGTTAACTAGAACTTCTATAAACTCTTTATCGTCAACAACCTCGCTGTATCTTGCAATATTGCGCTCTAAAACGGCTTTTTTGTTTAGGTTTTTCTCCTGAACTTCTACACGAAAATCAAGCTCATACAAAGTCTGTAGAGCAACTATTCTTCCTAGATGACGATTCGAAGCCATTTTCCCTCTTTTTTAAGGTTAGTTTATGGTCAATTTTTAATGTAATTAATAAACTACTATTTAGCAGCTAATTTTTTGCCGGATTGCTTGGTTGTGGTTCGTGCTTTAACAGGGGACTTAGAGTTAACTCTCTTAGCTAAATCTAGTACTATATGGCTACGCCTTAAACCTGTTTTTCTAGCACTTGTACGTTTCTTGGGTTTACCCACAGTAAAACCGCTCCCTTCATTATTTTAAACAAAATATTGGTACCATTATAACCTGTTATGGTAAGTATGACAAACAAAAATTCTTGACATTTTGATTATGTTTATGCTATAATATGTTCATGAATAAAAATATTCATCCACAACCAGAACAAAATATTCCTAACTATACAAGAAGACGTATAGTAGCGGGAGTTATTGGGATTGGTCTTAGTATTACAGCCCTCTTAGGAGCTAAAGCCGGTTTAGATGCGCTTAGTAATAAGTTTCACGAACAGGACGTTAAAGAACTTATGGATAGGACTCCTGCGGAAAATGATGTTTGTGCAGAGATTGTTGTAGGAAACGAAGAAGCCCTTAGAGCAGCAGAACCGTTTACAAAAGATGCCTCTCAGAGAAGAGCAGCAGCACGGAACATTTTAGATATACAGGAAGAAGACGGCAGTCTATTCGTAGATGCATGCCTTGTCGATCCTAATGACCCCTCTAAAGGAAGCTTCATAGTGCCGACAGATAACGTACCCAGTTCACAGGAAATACCTAGCAATGAATACCAAAGTATGATTAGCGGCTAACAACTAAACGACAATACTTACCAGCCGACCAGGGACGTAAATAACCTTGGTCGGTTTTTTATTTTCTAGGTATTTTTTGACATTTTCTTGATCCAAAGCTAGTTTCTGAATTTCATCTTTAGATGTATCTTTGCCAACCGTAATTTCAGCCCTAACTTTACCGTTTACCTGAACGGCTAACGTAATGCTATCTGAAACAAGATATTTAGGATTATGAACCGGCCAATTACTGGTATGTACAGAGCCTTTTTGGCCTAATTGTTCCCATAATTCCTCTGCTATGTGTGGTGCGAATGGAGCCAGTAGCTGCATCAACACTACCAGACTATTTTGCCAAGTTTCCCTGTCTTTAAACCCATCAACTTTTAGTTTATAAAGGCTATTTGTACTTTCCATAAGTGTTGAAACAGCCGTATTAAAACCCATTGTCTCTAAGTCTTTAGACACTTTATACACCGCTTTATGCATAATGACATTAAGCTCCTTGGCCTGCTTATCGTCTGAGGAATCCTGCTTATTTTCAAGATATTCTTGAGTTAGCGTCCAGACCCGTTGCAAAAACCTAAAGGTACCACCCATTCCCTCTATGCTCCAAGCAGCTGATTGGTTCCAAGGACCAATAAACAATTCCATAACTCGCACGCTGTCAGCACCGTATCCCTGAGAAATTATGTCGTCAGGAGCAATAACATTACCCCAGCTCTTGCTCATTTTTCTGCCATCAGGTGCCAGAATCATGCCTTGATTACGTAACGCGCTAAAAGGCTCATCAAAATCAATCAATCCTGCATCGTGCATTACCATTGTCCACATCCTAGCGTACAGTAGATGCATTACAGCATGCTCTGCACCGCCAATATAGTCATCAACCGGCAACCAATATTTAACTTTTTCTTTGTCAAAAGGTTCTTTGTTGTTATGCGGATCAGCAAATCTTAAAAAATACCAACTAGAGCAGGCGAAACCATCCATGGTGTCAGTTTCACGTTTAGCCGATTTGCCGCAGGTTGGACATGTTGTATTCACCCAATCAGTTACACTTGCAAGTACGCTTTTCCCCTCGCCTGTAGGCTGATAACTTTCTACCTCGGGCAACTCAACTGGCAATTGCTCTTCAGGGACTGCCACTGCACCATGCTCAGGACAGTGAATAATCGGAATAGGAGCTCCCCAATATCTTTGTCTACTAATTAGCCAGTCCCTTATTTTATAATTAACTTTTTCCCTACCTTGGCCATTTTTAGCTAGCCATTTTGTAATTTTTTCTCTTGCGTCAGAACTTTTTAGACCCGTAAATTCGCCTGAGTCTACCAACATGCCTTCTCCCGTAAATGCATACTCTTTAGCTATTACTTTGTTAGCTTCGGCAGCATCTTCAGGCAAAACAGTTGGCCTAACTGGAATTTTAAACTTTTTAGCAAATTCAAAATCTCTTTCATCGTGAATGTCACCAAATACAGCACCAGTTCCATAGCCAGCTAACACAAAATCAGCAACCCAAATAGGGATTTTTTCGCCATTAGCAGGATTTATAGCGTAAGACCCCGTAAATACCCCTGTTTTTTCTCTGTTTTCTTCCATTCTGGCGATATCACTTTTAGCCTGAGCTTTCCTGGTATAGGCCAGTACCTCTTCTTGACAATCAGGGGCCGTAAGTTCTGGAACCATTGGATTTTCAGGGGCTAATACCATAAACGCAGCACTGAAAATAGTGTCTGCCCTGGTAGTAAAAACCGTAATTTTGCTCTTAGACTTATCTACAGAAAAATCAATCTCTGCACCTATACTTTTTCCAATCCAGTTACGTTGCATTGCTTTAATGCCTTCATTCCAGTCCAAGTCTTCCAGATTTTCTACTAACCTATCGGCATAATCTGTAATCTTAAAAAACCATTGTTTTAAAGCTTTTTTAGTCACCTCATTACCGCAACGCCAACACTTGCCGTTTTCTACTTGCTCATTTGCTAATACCGTCTTATCGGTATCACACCACCACTGCAGACTTTCTTTCTGGTAAGCTAGCCCTCTGTCAAACAACAATTTAAAAAACCACTGTGTCCACCTATAATATTTTGGATCAGAGCTGTTAATCTCTCTACTCCAGTCATAGCTAAAACCCATCTGAGTTAACTGTTTTTTAAACTTTGTAGTGTTTTCTAGAATTGCTTGTTGAGGGCTAATATTGTTCTTTATGGCGTAATTTTCTGCCGGCAAACCAAAAGAATCCCAACCCATTGGATGCATTACATTGTAGCCGCGCATTCTATAAAATCTAGCTGTAACGTCACCTATTGTATAGTTACGCACATGTCCAACGTGCATTGCTGAACCACTAGGGTATGGGAAGTATTCTAGAATATATTTTTTAGGCTTGGTATTATCTTCCGATGTTTTGTAGATTTCGGTTTCGTCCCAGGTTTTTTGCCATTTCGCTTCAATATCTTTAGGGCTATATCTCTTCATAATTACCTACATTATAGTTAAAGATGCTAACTAATTAAAGGTCGGTTTAATTTTATTACTGGATTATAGTACAGCATCAGAGGTGCAAATATAGTAGAGCTAGTTTATACGTAGTAATAGGTTTAGCTCTTGGGTCTGTCCAATTGGTTACTTAATTTAGAGTCGTTCCTATGCAAATGTCTCAGTGTCACCAAGTAGGTTCTCATTATCTATTCTCTCGATAAGAATTTTGATTCTATAGCCTACCGTTTGAGGTGTAACCCCCAAAATATCTGCAACTTCTTGATTTGATAAAACTTTTTGAGGATCACTCAGGTATTTAAGTGCTAGACATTCAGTTATCTCATCCTTTATTCCAACAGCTTTTAAACGTTGAAAGATATGTGCAATTTGATGTTTGTTATCTATTGCCATCTCAAAATTAGGTTCTACAGAGGTAATAATACCTTCTAAGGATGTTGTTGAACCATCCTCAAAAATAATCGGTTTATCTAGTGAAACTGTCCTACTTATTGTGGAAGCGTAGTAAGCCATCTGAACGTCTTCCACCGGAACATCGATTGCCATTGCAATAATACGAATATCGTCTTCAAAGAGATCAAGATTTTTTTCGTTACATAGCTTATCAATACTAGCAATAGTGTCTGAAACGTTGTCGGGGATACTAATAATTCCTAACTGTCTTTTAATATATCGTCCGATAAATGATTTAATCCAATTAGAAGCATAGGTGTTAAACTTAAAACCCTTGTCTGGATTAAACTTGTCTACAGCCCGCTCAAGCCCCTTATTGCCTTCTTGTACGTACTCTGAAAAACTCAGAGATCCGTGCCCCGTTGGAAATTTCTTTGCAAGAAAAGGTACTAATCTCAGATTAGATTCAATTAATGTATCTCTAGCAAAAATAGCACCTGCAAAGTTACCGTCATCTAAGGAGTTTCTTAGTAGTGCACTTAAATACTTTTCGCCGGATGGAGTTAGAAGGGGTAGTTTACCAGAATTAAATACAACAAACTCATCTTCAGAAGTAACATCGCCTAAAAAGTGACCTTTTTCAGTAAGTTTTGTATATCCATTCGCAAAAGACTGTCTTTTCCAGCTTTTGGTGAGAACTCTAAAAGCCCTCTGTAGTTCTATAATATCTTCGTCAGGAGTTGTTTATGCCGAACTACCTGCTGATCCTTTGAGGGATCGTAGTCTTGCGGACATATTTTTAACAGCCCCAATACTAATAGGATCTGGGGCATGTTCTACGTATTCAACATGTACTCCTACAATTGGTGGTTTTGGTGAGTAGTATTCACATTGTTCTGGGCTGCTAGGTACTACTCTCTCAATTACAGGGGTTACTGTGGTCAAATCTTCCATATACAAAAATTATATTACCACTTTTTATATTATTAAGCAATAGTACTCCTGCTCAGTTCTAGCAAGTTGAGCATCCTGCGGGCTCTACCGGTGTACAACACTCTACCTAATTGGAGATCCTTAAGCTATACTTAGCCATTTCCTTGATTTTTTATATTTACCATGACGTAAATCATTGTGAATTTGCTGTAACTTTTTTGTAATTGGCCCTATTTTCCCGTTTGATACGCAGCGGGCATCTACTTCTATGACTGGAGCTATATTTGCACTCGTACCGCTAGCAAAAATCTCGTCTGCCACATAAAGCTCGGTCAAGTCTACTGATCTCTCTATAACTTCTAACCTAAGATCATCTCGGGCAATTTCCAATACTGTTTTTCTATTTATACCCTCCAGTAAATCGCTGGTTGAATCAGGTGTTACCAGCGTGCCATCCCTAACTATAAAAATATTTGCAGCACTAAGTTCGCATACATGCCCTTGCGTATCTAAAAAAATACAGTCGTCGTATCCACTATCAATGGCGTCTTGTTTAGCTAAAACGGAATTTATATATGCCCCATTTACCTTTGCCCTAGATGGAATTGCAAAATCAGGTATTCTGCGCCATACACTAGTTTTTAATCTAGCTCCCCTGGGATCGAGAATTGGATGTGCGCTGTATATAAAAATACTAAGATTAGTACTAAGCCCTCTAGACCTTGTTCCGGCTATTTCTTGATCGACGTGCACCGTAGCTCTTACGTAGACATCTTCTGAGACATCATTCACATGAATAATCTGATTGACTAGCTTTTTAAACTTTCTATAGTCCCATTCTTTTTCAAAAGTATCGATTCCTATAATCCTTGCAGAGTTAACCAGTCTTTTAAAGTGATCCTCAAGCCTAAAAATTAGTAATTCTTTCTTTGGTCCTACACAAACAGGAAATACCGTATAAACACTCAATCCATACAATACAGCAGACGAAGCGATACTAAGCCTAGCCTGATCATTTTCTATAATCTCTCCGTTGAAAAATACTTTTTCGTACATACGCTAATTATGACTCCTCAAGCCCCAATTCTACAAATCTTTCGACTAGATCAACCATGCTTAGACCTGCGCTTTTAGCAGCTTTAGGAAATAAACTATTCTTAGTCATGCCCGGAAAGGTGTTTAGCTCTAATACGTAAATTTTTCTATTTTTATCTATTATCATATCCGTTCTTGATAAGTGCCTTATCTCTAGGGTTTCATGCACTTTATAGGCAATTTTTGAAATTGTATTCTGCACACTCAGCGAAACTAAATTTGCTGGTATAGGGCAAATTTCCTTGGATTTACCGTTATACTTATTTTTTAAATCAAATTCTTGACCGTCAGGAGGCTGGATAGCAATCAAGGGTAGCACAGTATCTCCGAGTATCGGCACTGTTACCTCTTGACCTTCGATTAATTCTTCGAGAATCATTTGATGGTACTTTTTAAGCATATTAATTGATTTATTGTAGTATTTATTTATATTTCCTCTAGCTATGACTATATCTATGCTCGAACCACCGGTATTGTTTTTTAAAACATAGGGCTTTTTTGAAAGCTCTGAAGCGCTAAAGCTGTTTATGTCTACTAACTCAAATCTTGGCATTATGATTGAACTCATTTCTAATACTTTATGTGCTTTCCCCTTGTCAAAAGCATTAGCCGACGACTCACTATTAGCACCAAGAAACTTAATATTGTTTCGCTCAAGTATCTCTTGGATAAAACCATCTTCGCCGTTCACTCCGTGCAATACCGGAATAACTAGGTCCGCCTTTTTAGCTTCTTCGACAAGTAGCCCAGTACCATCTTTTGGGTCATACGTAGCAACAAAGTAACCAGCATCTTTTAAGGCTTGTGCCACCTCTTTACCAGACCTAAGTGATACGTCCCTCTCCGGTGAATCTCCGCCTAGCAGTACTAAGATCCTCATCATATCCTGATTATCCCTTAAAGACTTTTTTTTCATCCACTGATTACTCTGACGAACAAGTTTAACTCTATCTTTTAAATTCTTAAGAAGACTTTTCGTAGCCTCTTCGGCAAATACTCCATTCTGAGATCCTTTAAGCAACACGTAGGCGCCTTCTTGCAGCTGTCTCTTTATAATGTCTGCAGCCTCATACGGCGAGTTAGCTTCTGCTACAGGACAACCTTTTTTCTTAGCGGCGTCAGCCGTGTATTTGTTGGCATCTTCTCCAAGAGTGACTACCAAATCTAATTTCAAAGGATCGCAATAATTACCGATTTCTATGTGTGCATTCTTTGAAGTCCTTCCTAGCTCATTCATATTCCCCAATAAAGCTATTCTTTGTACGTGCGGAATAGAGTACAAATAATCTAGAGCTGCTTTAACTGCATCAGGAGACGAATTATATGTATCGTCGATTAACTTTGAACCTTTAATGCCATCCAGTATAGACATACGTCCAGGTTGAGGAGCTACTTTTTTTGCCCCTTGTAATAGCTTACTATTGTCCATCCCTAGAGCTTTACCAACAGTTATTGCCGCAGCGATACTATCTATACTGTGCTCACCAAAAACATTTAAGTCATTGGATGTGAGGTTAATTCTTTCGATATCTGAACGATTATAGTTAAATAGCTCTTCTGTTTGAGCATATTTTAGATATGATTTATCTACCGTAAGATTATTAATGATGGTCTTATCACTAAATCCCGCAACAGAGAGCTCTTCTTTTGCTACGGCAAGAATATCCCCAAAAAACTCCATATGTTCTGGCGATACTGCTGTTACTACAGCAATACTCGGAGACAACCAATCAAAATCTGCAATCTCTCCAGGCTTATCTGTTCCTAGTTCTAAAACAAGGACTGAATAGTCTGGTTTTTTATATATATCTAGCTCATTAGCTATGAGAAGCCTCAGCCAAGCAAAAGGATTCTTTAAACTTCTGGGGAATTTCCTGCCAAATACAGAACAAGGCACACCAACGTCTGTGTTGTAGTTTGCTATCGTCTGTCTAACCGCAAAGCTTTCAGATAAAACTGTAGCGATTGCTTGAGTAGTAGAAGTTTTACCGATACTTCCAGTAACAACTATTGCGGTAGGCTTGTTTTTTTTAATAACTCGCTTAGCTTGCCTGCGCAAAATAGCTACAATAAACTTTCGCATACTCTTATTGTAGCTTACAAAAAAACATTATTAAACCTAACTTAGATTCATTTTTTATATTTACTGAAGTTTCGCTTGGACCTGACTTTGAAGCTCGTTAATAGTAAGGCTTGCTTCTGGTGTATCAACATGCTTGATAACACCGTAGTTTGAGTAATTTTCCGTCCTACCACCAAAACTTATAGTCACGACTGAATTACTATAGGCATCCACTATAATTGCTCCGTTAAGTTTTACCCCATCTCGATAGTTTTCTGGTGCAAGAGGTGGAAATTCTCCGTATCCGGCAGCTATAAACGATCTTTGTAAAAGAGATACGTATTCTTTAATATCTACAGAAACTTGATAAACTCGCACTTTTCTCCCATTTATTTCGTCGTCGGTAGGTGTACTAAGTTTTGACCCATAAACATTTTTTGTTTGCATATCTCTCAAGATATCGTGTCGGAATTCAGCAGAAAAATTACCAAAAATACCTATCGTAACTTTGTCATTTAAAAAATTCAACTTTAACTGATTTTCAGTAGATTTATCGGTAGGATTAACAGCCCATTTGCCCAACAAACTTCCTAAATCTTTCGAATCTGAGCCTTGAACCTTACTCCTAAAATCAGAATATTTTAGAAATTGTTTAGTAGCTGTAATAACACCTTCGGTTTGTACTTTTGTGTCAACTGTAGCGCTTTTTTCAGTATAAATTACTCTATTCTCTACAACCTGCTGTGGAGCATAGTGGAATCTGTAATCTTGTACAGACAAATTCCCGCTGCCTCCATTTGTTATAGTACGCATAACACTCGGCGTAGACATGCTATTATCCAAAGCAATCCAGAACTTTCGCTCAGGTGTCATGTAGACTTTTGTGTACCAAACCCACGATGAGCCAATAGCTAAAACTATTGCTACTATAGTTAGGTTTTTAGTAATTTTTGCAAAATTCCAGTGTTCTATTCGCTTCCATACATATTTAGTAACATGCTGTGGTCGCCAACTTTTAATGCTATTTACAGATACGTTTGGTTTTCTAAATTTAATTCTAAGTTTTTTCATAATTATATTATAACCTGTTGGTGGAGCATATCGGACTCGAACCGATGACCTCTTCAATGCCATTGAAGCGCTCTAGCCAGCTGAGCTAATGCCCCTTACCTTAATTAATGTTAAGTTACCCTACTAGTTTATACTGGTTTATTAAGCTTTGGCTAGAGCGCTCCTAAGCGCGAATTTTTTATCTATGCCACAGGCGTTCCAGCAAGAGCTAATGCCCCTTACCTTAACTAATTCACTTTTACCTTATAAGTCTACACTGCGATACCTCTATCGCACAATTGTTGTTATATATTAAAATAACCAGTACTAGCTGGTTATTTTAATCGGGTGTGCCCACCCGGCTCGGGTGTTTTTGTTTTATTGTTTATTTTACTCGAGCCTAGTACACCCGTATGAGATTATTATAGCACTTATGTCTACTTTAGCTATTCCATAGTCTTTAGAAGAGTAGCGACTTCATCAAACGGCTTAACTCGGCCGTAGTGAAGTTCAAAATCAAGCTCGGACATTTCCCCAAGCGTTTTTTTTGTTCCTTCTGGTATGAATATATTATTCCAGCCAAAGCCGGATTTGCCTCTTGGTGTTCCAGATATTGTTCCGGGAAGCTCTTTTTCAAGCACCTCTAATAATTTGCCATCATAATAAGCGATGGCGGCACTTGCTATCGCGCTTCTGTCATCAAAATCGTTTAACATTTTACACAACCCATCATTTCCTGCGGCCTTTAAAAACCATTTAATGAATGGACCTGGCAATCCACCTAAAGCATTAAAGAACAGCCCCGTATCTTCAACCAGAACTGGTCGTTTTGCTAGCTTAAAGGCTTCTTTTGCCTTCTGTTCAACTACGTCCCGTAGCTTATTCGATTGAATTTCTGGCAATTCAGCCCTGAAACTCTCTATTTTATAACCAACCATTCTAGAAAGATATTTAATCTTATGTTCATTTCCAGTGACAAAAACAACATCTTTCATTTAATCATCTCCAGTAAATTCTCTTCGTTAATAACTTCTGTGCCAAGTTTTTGCGCTTTATCCGCTTTAGACTGACCGGCCTTTTCGCCCATTACTAAATAGCTGGTACCTTTTGCAACCGATGTTTGAAAAACACCACCCAAAAAGCGTATTTTATTTGCTGCTTCGTTTCTACTCATACTTACCAGGCTACCAGTTATTGCAAAGCTTTTTCCAGACAAAGGACCACCAGTTTTAATAGCGTCTTTTGGCCAAACTCCTATTTTGCGGAATTTAGTCAACAACTCCTGATTATCGTCATCAACAAACCAACCTAAAATAGATTCTGCCACTATTCCTCCTACGCCTTCAACCTGTTTTAAATCTGCGTAGTCAGCAGTGCCCAAATTATCAAGCTTCTTATAGTTATTTGCCAGGTCAACAGCTGTTTGCGCGCCCACGTGTCTAATACCTAACGCAAAGATAAAGCGATCCAGTGCAGGGTTCTTTTTTACGTCAATTGCTTGCGCTAACTTATTAGCAGATAAGTCCGCAAATCTTTCAAGTTTCTTAAGCTGTTCTACGGTTACCATATATATATCAGCAAAATCATTCACTAAGCCGCTATCTATTAACGCCTCTACATTTTTTTCACCCATTCCGTCAATATCTAGAGCCCCTTTTGAAGAGAAGTGTTGTAAGCCACGTTTTAGTAAAATTTTAGCAGAACTGCCAACAACCCTATATACTGCCTCGCCCTCGGGGCGAACAAATTTTAATTCTGGATATTGCCTAGCTAGCTCTGTCTCGTAAAAATACCTTCTTGAACCATCAGGTCTTAAATCTGTAATGACTTTTTGAACTTGAGGGATTATATCACCAGCTTTATATATCACCACTGTATCCCCAACTCGGATATCTTTACGCTCAATCTCGTCTGCATTGTGCAAAGAGGCATGCCTAACAGTCGTTCCGGCCACTACTACTGGGTCAAATACGGCGACTGGGGTGGCAGCACCCGTCCTACCAATACTTATAACAATATCTTTTATCACAGTTATGGCTTCTTCTGCTGGATATTTATATGCGATGGCTCCGCGTGGATTTTTGCCGACGCTGCCCAAAGAGTCGTACAAACGCCTATCGTTAATCTTTATAACAAGCCCGTCGGTGTTATAGGGTAGTTCTTCTCTTTTTTCTGAAAATTCGTGTGCATAACTAAGTACAGACTCAAAAGAATGTTCGATATGAGCTTCAACGTCAACATAGAAACCCAGTTCTTGCATATCCTTGTAAGCTTGCTGGTTTGTTTTTACATCAAGGTTGTCTAGACGAATCAAATCGTAACTATGAAACCTCAAAGAACGCTCTGCGACTTTTTTAGGATCAAGTTGCCTAATAGTGCCCGCAGCTAAATTCCTTGGGTTCATAAACCTTGGCTTGTCTGCCTTATCGCGTTTTACATTAAGTTTGTCGAAATCATCTTTTGTCATAATAATTTCGCCACGCACCTCTGTATACCCTCTAAAAAACGGGTGTTTGGGGTTTAAGCTCAGAGGGACCGTCTTAATAGTCCTAATATTCGGGGTTACTACTTCTCCTATTTTCCCGTCGCCTCTTGTTACTGCTCGAATCAACTGGCCATCTTGATAATGCAGAGCACAGGCTAGTCCATCCTTTTTAGAATCAACCCAAAAATCAGTACTCATAACGCTACCGTTCAGCTTAGTAATGCGCTCTAACCATTCATTGGCTTCTTTGTCAGAAAAACTATCTAAAAGGCTGATCATTCCTGTTGTGTGCTGGTATTTTTCGAAAGAATCGGATATTTCACTACCGACTCGTTGGCTAGGAGAATCTTTTACTATTAGCTCAGGGTGCTTATTCTCAATTTCTTCAAGCTCATTCATCAGTCCGTCATAGATGGCATCCGTCACCGATGGCTCGTCCAGTGCGTGATATTCAAAACTGTATTTGTTTAGTAACTTTACGAGTTCAGAATACCTTAAATTTTGATCATCACTCATAGCAACTCTCTGTACAAGCTAAACATATAACCGACAACAAGAGGTAAGCCTAGAACCGTAATGCTAAAGAACATCCATTCAGCTAGCGTTGGTGCAAAGAAAATTACTGGTAATACTACAACTGTCAGTAACAAAAATATAACTATAATTATCGCAGCTACTTTACGTAAAATACTAAATCTTCTAAAGCGCACTAGCTCTCTTGCTTGCCTTAGCGCTATCATAGGAGTCATCTCTGGCAAAGTAACTACATATAGCGCAATAGCTGAACTACTTACCATGTAAAGTGAAAGTAGCGAAGTGCTCAGTAATAATAACAACCAGATGATATTCTCAAAAGCCCCGACTGCTAATCCAGAGTTGATAACTGTAGCAAATAAAAAATTACCAACAAGTGCAGGTATAAACTGTAACCCAATAACAATTAGCACCAATGTAAACGGTACAAAAGGATACATCCCTCTGTAAAATGCCATCTTCATAGTAACTTTATTACCAGCCTGTTGTTGCCTATACAGCCAAATTAAAGACAGGCCCGCAAAAATCATCAAGAATGTCTGGTAGACCTGTGCAGCCTCTCCTGTCCCTTTAGTTGATGCATTGACCAAAAGGCCGAAGGCCGTGAAACCAGAGGCTAGCCCCGCAGTATCCTCGCCCACAATAGACCTAAAAGACTCTTTAAGACCCTCAATATCTATCGGACTAGAAAAACCACGGACTAAAATTAGATTTAAGATACCGTAAACAACAAAGAATACAAAAATAGCTTTTTTATTAGCAGCTATTAACCGTAACGATTTTATTAATAGTTTTCTCCAAGATGGCAAAGGCGGTTCATGGTGTTTAATACGCCGATGCAGCCTAAAGCTCTTATATTTAGGTTTTCTACGTACTCTAGAGTTTGGTTTTTGCTCTTTGGGCATCTTTACTACGGCCGGTTTATCTTTATTCTTGGCCATTTATACTTTTAAGCCCATATTCCGTAGTTTGGCTATCCGGTCATCTATCGGAGGGTGAGTGCTAAGAAGTGACATAAAACTCTTTTTCTTTAAGGGGCTTGCAAAAAAAAGATGCGCAGTTGATGTGTTTTGCCGTTTCATAGCCGAACCGTGGTCGCGAATTTTTTCTAAAGCTGTTGCCAGCCCCTCCGGGTATCTAGTAGTTAGTGCTCCTGTTGCGTCTGCAAGATATTCTCTCTTTCTGGATATAGCAGCCTGTATAAACACTGCAATAACTGGCGCTAATATCATCGCAGCTATCCCAGCTACCATCAATATAGGGCTACTGTTATTTTCGTCATCTCCTCCACCAAAGAAACTAATGCGCAAGAAGATATCAGCAAGTATAGATATTATTGCCACCAAACCAAAGACAATCATACTAACTCTTATGTCGTAATTCTTTACGTGTCCCATCTCATGTGCCATTACCCCTTGAACTTCTGTATCCTCTAGTGTATTGAGCAATCCAGAAGTTATTGCGACGTAAGCATGGTCAGGGTCTCTACCAGTAGCAAAGGCATTCAGTCCTGGGTCATCCATGATATAAACCTTGGGCATCGGCATACCATTTGTAATAGCTAAATTTTCTACAATACGCCACAGCCTAGGGTTATCCTTTTTCTGGATTTCTTTAGCGCCATTAAAGGCCAGCGCGGCTTTTGCAGCCCCCATATAGCTAAATGCTACATATATTAATGATCCTATAAATGCACCAACGGTGACAGAGTAACTACCAAAATATATACCGGCAAAATAGG
>CAYVHE010000020.1:0-13709 GCA_964451085.1 uncultured Candidatus Saccharibacteria bacterium
CACGAATCATACAGCAAAATTACGAGCTTACACAAAAAGTCGCAATAATTAAGCGCGAGAACGACGTTTTAGAATTAGAGAATAAAAATAAAGAGCTACAGAACCAATATTTTGATACCGATGAGTTTGCAGACATAACAGCACGCCGAGTATTTGGTAAGGCGGCCCCAGGAGAGAAAGTTTACATTGTACCTAAGCAAGTGGCCCTAAACGCGCTAGAAACGGTTAAAAACAGCTCTAAAACGGAAAATATAGAGTCCGACAAGCCACAATATCAGAAAAATCTTGAATCTTGGCTCAATATCTATCTAGGTAACTGATGAGCCTTTAGGTTGTCGCTTTATGCTGTTTATCTTCTATGGAATGTTTAATAATCTCAAGGTTGCAACTTTTATTTGCTTACACCACTTCTCACACTTTTGGATATTTCTTGATCCTCGTAATGTAGACCGCACTCCATGCATTTGTATAATTCTTTCTTGTTCATAGACTAATTATACCAACACAAAACTGTCATATTAAAATCATTCTTTTTTAGTAAGGTTTGTTTATCGCTGTATTATTATAATTTCTCTAAACCGACTCCAGGCAGGTCCCATCTTCCTTCAATTTTCAACAGTCTAGTGTAATTTTCTGGTACTTCTCCAATCGCACTTAGTCCCAATTTGCAACATATTCTATCCCATTCATCCCATAGAATTCCCTCGACGCCATTTAAATAATCATACTCTTCATAGCTAAATTGAATACCAGGTACATCCTCGGTAGGTAATTTACTGAACTTATGTGCTTCGGTTTGGTCTATCATAGTTTTGTTTTCCTAACAGTGAACTAATCTTATACCTAGTAAGACTATTTGTATGTGATATTTATAACGCTTTTTCTTTGTACTTACACTTACAGACGTACGTAGCTTTTAGTAAGAGTGCGTTTTAGGACTATTTGCGAGCAATGTCGTCTAATTCTCTATAAACTTTTTGGTTCGATGCTACAAAGTGTGGTCTACCTAATTCAAAATCATCCATACCCATAGTTCTAATAATCCCTCCAGCTTCTTGTACTAATAACGACCCTGGGGCATAGTCCCATTCTGCAGAACTTGGTTTTTCTGGGTTGAAGTTAATGTAGCCCTCTATTGCTCCTCTAGCTATTTGGGCGAAAATATCCCCAACACTTGATGCTCTTTGCACTGTCGCGCCGGCATCCCTAAGTCTTCGATCTATTTCTTGTCCTTTTTCTGTGTCTGGATTTATATAAGCCATTATTCTAGCGTTTTTAATGTCTCTCGTACTTATAGATATACGATCCCTACCACTAAAAGCCCCATTGCCTCTAATAGCAGTGCATAAATTACCAGTAACAAAATTATTAATAACACTAAGCAGAACATCCCCCTCTCTAACAAGTGAAATCATTGTATTACAGGTGGGGATACCCCTAACAAAGCTATTTGTTCCGTCTATAGAGTCTACTGTCCAGTACTCGCTTGTGCTTCCTCTATGCCCGTACTCCTCACCTAAAATACCAATATTGGCACTATACTTTGATAGTGATTTAGTAATTTTTTCTTCTGCCCACCTATCCCATTCTGTTGCAAAGTCGTTTTCGCCAGATTTTACCGTTAAACTCTGGGGTTTACCAAATTGATTTAATAGTTTGTTGGCAACACCTTCAGCAGCTTCTATCGCAAACGGCAGAGCTTTTTCTAATTCTTTTTCTGTAAAATCTGGTGATATCATACTATAACAGTACAATCTTGCTTAATAAACGCAAGCAATAGCGCTTTATCTTAGGATGTACGAGTCAAGTTTGGTCTTGCTATCTGATTTTTTGTTAGTTAGGTAAATTAACACAGCTTTTATAATTATTTTGTCTAAAATGTTAAAAAGAAATACGGTTACTGTCACTAGGGTCAAGAGCTATTCCTTCAACATCAGCCGAAGCCCTTACGTAATAGTCGGTATTAGGATTATTAAGCAGCGCACCAGCAACATTAACGGCTTTTTTGACGTTTGGATTTAAATTAGCCGTAGGGTTTGATACAGAAAGAGTATGATTGAATTTTTTAACCTCGCCAATCTCTAAACTAAACGGGCCGCTAACCTCTGCTTTGGCTATTGTTCTTTTTGAGTTTACTGGAGTTGCATCACGCTGTTCATTTTTGATTTCATAAAACTTAATCGTTAATGAGTTTATTGTCCTGCTTTTTTTACCAGTGTTCGACACCGTGATGAACGTTTCTATGCTGTCGCCGGTAGTTTTTAAGGAACGCGGGGAGTCTAGATGTACTTTTACACCATGTCCAAAATTGTCTTTAATTTTTGAGAAAAATCCCATAACACCCTCCTGTTTAATTATCTGATATCTAACCACACTATACTATTAGTGATATACATATCAAAGATTGGGCGATAGAGTTTTATTCTTTTCCAGTTGGTCGTAGATTAATAGCTGATTTACTAGCCATGCTTTACAATAGTTTCCAATGACAACGTCAAAACAAGTAGTTCGTACCTACCTGCTTATTACCTTGCTATCGACCCTCGCCACATCTCTAATATGGGGTATCAATACTCTTTTTATGCTCGCCAGCGGGTTAAACATAACAGAGGTGTTCACTGTTAATGCATTCTTTATGGTTGGTCAGCTACTTTTCGAAATACCGACAGGTATCGTTGCTGATTCTAAGAGCAGAAAGCTTTCTTTTTTGCTCGGAACAGTAACTCTAGCAATAACCACTTTAATGTATTACGCGCTAGGCCAAACTATTGCACCGCTGTGGCAATGGATAGGCGCAACAGCACTACTCGGGCTTGGTTTTACCTTCTTCTCGGGCGCTGTTGAGGCCTGGCTGGTTGACTCGCTGAAGTTCACCAAACACTCAGGTGATTTAGAGGGCGTTTTTGCTAAAGGACAAATTGTATCGGGTATTGCAATGTTGTCTGGCTCTGTCGCCGGCGGTATAATTGCCCAGCAAACTTCGCTTGGCGTACCTTACATTATCCGAGCCGTCATCTTGGTTGTAGCATTTTTTTCTGGCTTAATCTTTATGCGTGATTTAGGATTTGACCCTCAAAAAGAAACTACCATACCCCGTCAAGTTAAGAAAATATGGCACGACTCGGTTAAACATTGCATTAAAAATCCACCAGTCTGGTGGCTTATGCTAGCTGCACCGTTTACTGCTAGTACTGGGTTTTTTGCCTTTTACGCCCTGCAACCATACTTGCTAGATTTATACGGTAATCCAGAGGCCTACGGTATTGCTGGTATTGCAGCCGCTATCGTTGCGGGCGCTCAGATTTTAGGTGGTGTTGCTGTACCAATTCTTATTAAACGAGTCAAAAAGCGCACTTCAATTTTACTTGGCGGAACACTTATCGCAGCCCTGTCGCTATTTGGGTTTGGATTGTTAACTAATTTCTGGGTAGCTCTGAGCGCAATAATAGTTTGGGCAACAGTTTTTGCAGCTACTCGGCCAGTTAGGCAAGCCTACCTCAATAAATCAATTCCTTCAGCCCAACGGGCAACAATATTGTCATTTGATTCATTAATTAGCGCTGGTGGTGTTTTCATTTAACCAAGTGATGGCCTGTTGATGCTCTTCGCGAGCTTTTTTAACAATCCAGATTATTATTTCCGCATCTAGTCCTGAGCCGTAGGTTATTAATTTACCTAGATGGTCATGATCAGTGGCTTCTAGTTGGTTTTCAATAATAACTTTGCGCTCAGCATCGTCCTCGGCAAGTATGTCTACATTAAAACTACCAACGCTGACCTCAGTTTGAGGGTTTTGTAGGTCTAATCCAATTTCTTCTGAGAGTAGATCAAGGTTTTCCTGCAAAGCTAGCCATTGAGTGAAGTCTAAGGCTTCGTGTTTCCATATGTCTCTGAGCTGCACTTTAGTCAATTTGTCTAACTTACGAGTCATATATACATGATAACAGAGTAGCTAGACTACGGTCTAGCAACCCGATCAGGGGTGGTTCCTGTCCAGCCCTTATATAGAGGGGCGGACGCTGACCTCAGTTAGCTATCGCCAAAGAGGCTTTTTGGCATCTAAAAACCCGGTCTAGGAACCGGGTCTTCAGGGGTATGTGTGCTACTTGGTAGCGGGGCCAGGACTCGAACCTGGGACCTCATGGTTATGAGCCATGCGAGCTGCCGCTGCTCCACCCCGCGTCGCAAATTTCGTTTCTTTTATGTAAACAAAAGACGTTACTTTTTTGTTTACAATCATTGAAACTAAATTTGCTCCTTCTTCCGCCAAAAGAATCCTCTCTTTTGTCGGGGAAGCTACATACATAAATACTACGTATATTTTTAAAGCCACAGTTATGGTTTTTTGTATCCTAACCACTATCTAGTTTGAGATAATGATTTCTCGCAAACGAGGAAACCCCACGCATAACTGTAGGCAACAATATACTATCAAACAGAGGTAAAAAAGTCAACGCTTTGCGACTAATATTAAACACGTTAACCTTTTTGAGTTATATTGGTAAAATATAACAATGAAATCACGTATAGCTAGAAGAATCAAAGCAGAGGGGCTGGATAAGAGATCGATAATTGTTGTATCTAGTGGAACACTGGAGGTGTTAGGGATAAGGAAGGCCAACGACATCGATATTGTGGTCAGTAAGGACCTCTACGATAGTTTAACAGCTGATGGTTGGCAGGAATTTCATTTTAAGAACTATTCAGTATTAAGAAAGGACGAATTCGAAGCGTTTCCGAGTTGGGATAATAAAGGTTTGCAACAACTACTTAAAGAAGCGTTTATTGATGACGGAGTTAACTTTGTTAATCTGGAGGTGGTTTATAGGTGGAAAAAAGAAACCGGCAGAGAAAAAGACCTAAAAGATATAAAACTGATAGAAGCCTATCTTAAGAAAGATCTTTGATACTTAATATCTGATAGTTAAAGCTTATTTTTGCTTTTTGGGTTTTCTGATTTCTCTTTTTGGTCTGTCTTTGCTCATATTAATCCTTCTTTTAGTTTCTTCTATATATTAGTATAACAAGATTACGATTAGTATTAATGTCAAACTGATCAGAACAACAAAAAAGGTGCTTATTCTACGACCGAATAGCACCTTTTTTATAGGAGAAACAAACGCTATTTATCGGATGTCGGTATCAGCTGGGCCTTCTGGTCCGTCCATCATACCTCTAGGACCAAAGTGTCCACGTGGTCCACGGTGATCGCCATCCACACCTTTGTCAGGACGGATATCTTGCAAGTTAATACCTTGCTGTTCTGCCCAAGTCGTGAAGTCATCGTGTAAAGCTTCCATCTGGTCGTGCATCTCTTGACGAGTCAAGTCTTGGCTTTTAAGATTTTCAAATGCAGCCTTTTGTTCATCTTTTTTGGCTTCTAAAACTGCTTTTTGATCAGCTGTAATTGTTCCATTATCTACTAGACTTTGCAGGTGTTCGTCAGCTTTTACCTGTCTATCGGCTTGCTTTTCTTCCCTAAACTGGTCAAAAGTGCTTTGGACTGAATCACGTTTTAGATTAAACGTAGTAGCAATTTTATCTATAAGACCCGTACCGTTACTATTGTTACTCTGAGCGCTGGCTGCACCGATTCCTATTACGGATGCTGCAGTAGCGGTTGTTACTAAACCGGCTACCAGCATTGATTTTGTTATTTTCATTGTCTTTTCTTCCTTTTCTTCCTTTTCTTATTTTATTAATTTAAGTACTTGTTTAATGAGACTTTGCTAAACTAATCATCCGTTTAATATATTCAACGCTTATGATTGTTTGCTTATATCATTGAACGTATTAAGAATACAAAACGATACTTATATATTACTGGAGATTAGCTGAGATAAACCTGAGATACGCACCAACCCCTTATAATAGCTAAAATAGCGTTGCTATTTGCTGCCTTTGTTACCAGAATTTAAGCAGGTAGAACAAGAGAGAAGGCAGAGCCCCCGTCAAGCTTAGTAGTAACTTTTATATCGCCACCGTGTGCCTTGGCAACAGACATGGCAATAGAAAGACCTATACCGTATCCATCAATATTACTTTTTGTCCTTGAGTTATCAGCCCTATAGAACCGATCAAAAATATGCTGTAGTTCGCTTTGGCGGATACCAACACCTGAATCTTTAATTGATATATGTACATAATTTTTATATTTCTTGGAAGAAATATGTATTTGGGATTTTTTAGGGCTATATTTGATGGCATTGTCTAGAATAGTTACCAGAGCTTCCACAATAGATGGTTGGTTGATCGGTATTTTGCTGTCGATAATCTTGGAGGTCGTTATTATTTGCTGCTTGTCCTCAGCCTTAGATACTAATCGTTCAACCGCTTGCTGTATAACATGACTAACCAAAACAGAGTCTTTCTCTAGACCGTTGTTGTCTAACCTAGCAAGACGGAGCAGTCCCTCTGAGAGGGAAGTTAGTTTGTCTAACTCCTCAATATTACTTTCTAACTGTTTTCTTGCATTCTTGAGTGTTAGGTGTTTCTCCGTGAGAGTTATTTCAGTTTCCGCTCTCATAGCAGTTATTGGTGTACGTAGTTCATGTGAGGCATCAGCTGTAAATCTACTTTGGGCCTCGTGGGCTTCTTCTATTGGGCCAAGAGTTTTTCGGGCAAGATAATAACTAAGTAGCCCGCCAGTTATTAAAATTAGGATATTTACTAAAAACAGATTTGCTCGTAACCTGTTTTTTGATAGGTTCACTGCATCAATTTGTGCTGCGAATCTATCATCTATGCATGGGCCATACTTATCATAGGCATTGCCTCTTGCCATACATAAAACGGATCTAGGTATAGGCCCTGGTCTAAGGCTTCTATCAAATTCCTGAGAAGACACTCGGTAGATAGTTATGCTGAAGACTAGGCTAATAAGCATAATGATTATTAAGTAGAGGCTAGTTAAGCGGATAGACGCATTATGGAATAATTTTGAGTTCAAGTTTTTTCTCCAAAACAATAGCCAAAACCTCTGCGGGTATTGATTAAATTTTGTTTATTTGCGTAGGGTTTATCTAATTTATTACGCAGGTAACCAATGTAGACCTCTACGGTATTAGGCAATATATCTGCGTCGTAGTCCCAGACGTGCTGCATAATCTGATCTTTGGTAACTATTCTGCCGGGCTGACTCATAAGATATTCCAGTAGGGCAAATTCTTTGGCAGTTAGTTCTACCCGGTCCTTGCCACGGTAGGCAGAAAAAGTATCTCTATCTAGACTTAAATCTAGGTAAGATATTTTATCGTCAGTTAAGTCCTTTGGACGTCTTAGTAGGGCTCTAACTCTAGCTATTAGCTCTACAAAAGCAAAAGGTTTAACTAGATAGTCATCGGCACCAGCATTTAGTCCTTCAGCCCTATCTAAAACTCTATCCTTCGCAGTTAACAGTAGTACCGGCGTATGGATTAAAGACCCTCGCATTGTCTTTAATATACCAATTCCGTCGATTCCCCCTGGTAACATTCTATCTAGTATTACTAAATCGTAGGGTTCTGTGGTTGCCATTGATAGCCCGTCATCCCCGTTATAGGCTACATCAACGGCGTAGGATTGTCTTTCTAGACCTTTTTTTACGGCGTTGGCTATTTTGTGGTCATCTTCTACTATCAATAATCTCATAGTTACCATTATAGATTACAACCTGAGAATAAGTTGAGAACAAATTCTACAACAGGTTTTTTCCAAGCAAACAGCGTCTTTATTGGTACAATACTAACTAAATACAGTGAAGAACGTATTAATAGGACTAATGTAGAGAAGGAATATATTTATGGAGAACGCAAGAGCCGAAACATTTATTGACTGGAGCTCGCAAGGGGCTTGTAAGGGACTGAACCCTAAAATGATGTATCCTGATTTTGAAGATAAAGAAGGTACTGAAGCAGCAAAACAAGTATGCAGTGGGTGTATTGTTGCAGCCTTTTGTTTAGATTATGCCCTACAAAATAGAGAACAAGGCGGTGTTTGGGGCGGTATGAGTGAACCAGAAAGGCGAAAGCACATCAGAGTTGGTAATATGCAGCCGTTAGCATCCTCCATTACAGATTCTTAACTGAAAATAAAAAATAACACCCCGATTACTCAGAGTGCTATTTAAAAGTTACTTTTGAAAGACTTATTGTCGTTCGCGAGCTTGGCTAACGTGGATGGTACGACCACCTAGTTCTTTGCCATCTAAACCGTCGATAGAAGCTTTACCTTCGTCGTCGCTTTCGAATTCTACGAATCCGAAGCCACGTGAACGGCCAGTTTCTCGATCAGTTATAACTTTTGCACTTGCGACTGTTCCAAAATCTGCGAATGCAGCTTGAAGTTCGTCATCTGTAGTTGTAAACGGAAGTCCGCCTACGAATAATTTGAATGCCATGTTACTTGATTCCTCTTATTTACCTGTCTTATTGCAAATCGACCTGCTGTTATATGAGGAATTGTAACTATTGAATAAATCTCTAATTGTACTTTCACTCTTTTTTAACTCTTGCACGTATTATTAAACCACACTTCACCCCATATAACTAATGTATTTAATTTTTTCAGGAGAGTTTATTCCAATATTCTTTGCTTAAGTCTATAAAGATATATACCATATAAGTAACTAATTAAGGGTTATGGCTATATTTATGAGTAAATGGTTCCAACAAACCAGCAAATCGGCATTGCAAGAATTAGCGGTAATTCCAGAACACGGATTAAATAGCCAAGAAGTATTAGACCGGCAGAATCAGTACGGTCTAAATCAGCTTCCACAGGGGAAGAAAGTTAATCCTGTAGGTCTTTTCTTTAGACAATTTAGAGATATATTGATAATAATTTTACTAATTGCAGCCGTAGTTTCCTGGGGCGTCAGTTTATTTGATCAAGCCAGCTCTAACGGTGCTCAGGAAGCTTTATTGATATTTGCAATAGTCATAGCAATAGCAGTAGTTGGATTTTTTAATGAGTATAAGGCTGAGAAAACCGTAGAATTTCTGAGAAAACTAGTGGGTCAAAAAGCTACAGTTCGTCGCAATGGATCAAGTTTAGAAATAGATGCAAGTCAAATTGTCCCTGGAGATGTCGTGCTGCTTTCCGAGGGACAGAAAGTCCCTGCAGATTTAAGATTATTTAAAATTTTTAATCTTCATATAAATGAATCGAGTTTAACAGGTGAAAGCTTGCCGGTTAGTAAGCGTAGTGAAGCCATAGAAGAGGAAGCAACCATTGGTGACCAGTTAAATATGGCGTTTGCAGGCACTTTTGTTACTCAAGGAACAGCAGAGGGTGTTGTTGTTGGCACCGCCCTACATACTGAAATAGGTAAAATTGCTCAACTTGTTTCGGAGGTTGAAGTGGATATTACACCTATGCAAAGGAAGCTGGACGCGTTAGGGAAAAAGCTCGGGTTATTTGTACTGGGAATATCGCTTGTTGTTTTCTTAGTACTGTTATTTTTCGCAAAAGATATTCAAGATAAAGATCTGTTGCAGCGTATGGTCTTCGCATTTACTGCAGCTGTAGCTCTGGCCGTAGCTGCTATACCTGAGGGTCTGGCCTTTGTCGTTAGGATTAGTTTGGCTTTAGGAGCTCGTAGAATGGCAAGCAATAATGGGTTGGTCAGAAGGCTTAGTGCTGTTGAGGCTCTTGGTTCTACAGATATTATCTGTACGGATAAAACTGGCACTATCACAAAGGGTGAGATGACGGTTAGGCACATTATGGCTTATAAAACAGGCTTCGATGTTTCTGGTGAAGGTTACCAAACAGAGGGGCAGTTTAGTGATGAAGGCAAAGAAGTTCGCATAGATGAAGTTTATGATAAGTTGCTTAAAATAGGGCTACTCTGTAACAATGCACAACTAAAAAATGGGACGGTTTTAGGTGATCCTACAGAAGGTGCCTTACTGGTGTCTGCGGCAAAAGCTGGTCTTATTTACGACGAGGTAATTTCTAATTTTAAACGTATAGACGAGGTTCCTTTTAGTAGTAATAGGAAATTTATGAGTACGGTGCACTTTAAGGGCAAGGGATTCCTTGTTGCTTCTAAAGGTGCGGTAGAGAACACACTATCAAAATGCAATAGATATCTGGATAAAAATAACGAAGTAATTAACTTGAAAGAGTCTGACAAACAAGAAATTCTTAAACATAACGACACCCTCGCTAAAGACTCCTATAGAGTACTAGCATTTGCTTATAAAGAAACCGATACACAGCCCAAAGGTGAGGATATAGAGACCGATTTAATTTTTGTAGGACTTCAAGCAATGTTGGATCCTCCGAGGGCTGAAGTTATTGATGCGATTAAGTCTATTCAGACCGATGCCGGGCTCAAGGTTGTTATGATAACCGGAGATTTTGAAGGAACAGCTGTGGCTATTGCGAATTCTGTCGGTATTGTAGGTAAGTCTCTTAGCGGCGTAGAGCTTGAGGCTATGAGCCAAGAAGAGTTCGAAAAGCAGGTAGAGGATATTTCTGTTTACGCTAGGGTAAACCCGGAACATAAATTAAGGATCGTAGAAGCGCTAAAAGCGCATGGGCATCAAGTGGCTATGACTGGCGATGGGGTTAATGACGCCCCAGCAATCAAGGCTGCAGATATTGGAATCGCGATGGGGATTGCAGGTACTGACGCAGCAAAAGAGGCAGCAGATTTAATACTACTTGATGACAAATTTATATCTATAGTTAAAGCTATTCAAGAAGGCCGAGGTATTTTTGATAATGTACGGAAGTTCATTAACTTTTTAATTAGCAGTAATATTGCAGAAGTGATGGTTATTTTGCTAGGAGTCGTTGTTTTTAATAACCTCGTTCTTACAGCTGTGCAGCTTTTGTTTATAAATATCGCAACAGATGGCTTGCCGGCAATCGCGCTAGGCTCGGACCCAGCCAGCCGTGACGTGCTAAAAGCCAAGCCAAAACAATTCCAAGAGGCAATATTAACCACTAGAGTATGGTTAGAGATTGTTATATTTGGTGGGTTAATGACTGCTGTAATGCTTATACAGTATGCCTATAACAATACGCATGAGAGTGCCATAGCTGCTGTGTCAGCAGCATTTATGGCAATGGTGGTCTACGAGATGGTTCGTCTTATAGATATCCGTTCTGACTATAAGATTAAGTGGTTTAAAAATCCTATACTATCTGTAGCTATAGCAGCATCAATTGTGCTGCAACTGTTAGTGCTATACGTTCCGGTATTGGCACGTTATTTTGGTGTGGTACCTTTGTCTGGGCATGATTGGCTCTTTATGGCTGTTGGGTCCGTAGTTTTGTTCAGCGTTATGAAAATTCTTAACCCCGTTTTAGACCGAGTAGCAGGGGAAGAAGTGCATTAAAAGTAATATTCTCATAAAATACTATTGACAAAATTAAAAGCATAAGCTATAATACTGGTAGTTGATTAAACAATAAACATCAACAAACAAAAATTAAATCTGAGTAGCACCTTAAAAATATAAAAGTAATGTTGCCCCAAACAAAAAAGGCAAACGTAAAATTTTTAAAAAACTAACAATTACTTTTATAAAAATAAGAGCAACGAGATTTAAAAAAAGACTTTACAAAACCTACGTTTATTGTAAATAAATATAAGTTGTAGAGGATCCAAGCAAGATTTAATCAAATAGATTAAGTTGAGCAAAAGATACAAGATGTTCCTATTATTTTAGGATAAAAACTAAGATAACCAGCGAACTAACAAAATAAAAAATGGTGAATTTAAGAGTAAATTGTATAAAAAGCAAAAATCTCTAAATAAACCTAAAAATATCGCCTATAGTCGCGATATGGGTCAAAAAAGAAAGGGCAAGGTAGTAGTAAATGAGCTACGAACAGCTAGAATCAAAAAGTAAATTAGTAAAACTTTTTGACCGTTTCTATCAGATATAGAAACAATAGTAGCGAATTATTTAGCAATTCAGCTTAAATAAACACTAAAAACCCTGCAGGAAAAATAAAAAACTTCTTCGATAGACCAAGTAGGTCAGTCAATATCGAGGAAGTTTTTTTATGTTCTATTAAAAGGATAAAGAAAGTACTAGGCTTATCACTGAAATAATTATAAAAGCAAAAACAATGATTGCTATTAGGCCAAGATAGTTTAGGAAGTGCGTTTTTGGTGTCTGCTGCTGAGCATCTTTATAGGCTTTAATTTGTTGAACACTCATTGACATACCCATAATATTTAATCCAGGTCCAACAACTGGGATTAAAGAGCTAACAAAATTTATACCAAAAACTTCCATCAAATGGGACGAGTAGAGGTCTTTTGAACTTTGCAAAGCTTCGTTAGCGCTAATGTCCTTATTTAACATGATTATATATGGTGTCGATTGGTATCTTAGCTGAGCACGAATACCAGGAACAATTAGCGCTAAGTAGCCGCCGATTATTCTTAAGGCAGCCAGGAACTCTGCCAAAAGTAAAACTTTAAATCTAGAAGACATTTCACTAAACGCTTGTCCGATAGTAATTTTTCTCTTTTGGGAAGCGGCAACAGCACTTGATGCCCCTACGCCTTTAAGAATCGTGGATATAATTAATCCTATAGCTCCAAAAATTATTAATGACGCCACAATAACAATAACTATTGAAAGTATCGTGTCCGATGATATAGAGCTGGTAGTTGCAGATGCCGATGACTCAGCTGGGAAGATATTTGAGGCGCTGTTAGATTTCGAAAAAGAGTCCGAGAAATTCCCAATAAATCCAAGAAAACCCACAGCGATTATAGCGATGAAGATTCCACGAGCATATTCAACCAGCAGACTCAGGCCGTTAAAGGTCAAAGAAAACGGGTTAGAATCGTAAGGAATTTGTTGTAGAGTTGCGTTACTGCTTTGTGTATGGGCTGGCGGTGCCGGCACTGTTTGGTTTTTTTCTTTCATATGTGGCTACAATACCATAGACGCTTTACTTACCATAGTTAATAAATATAAACATGCGTCGCGGCTTTTAAGTTTTGCAAAAAAAAATGGTAGCGAGAGCGAGATTTGAACTCGCGACCTCAGGCTTATGAGTCCTGCGCTCTAACCAACTGAGCTACCTCGCCATATCCTATTGCTTGAATTGTTAATTAGGTAAACTTGAAATAATTATACTTGGAAAGTAACTATATCCTAACAGGGGTAAAGTTTAACAGATTTTTGTTTGTTTGACCAGAGAATATTATATTAAACGAATCATTTGAGCATTACTTAGGGATGTCCCAAAATCAGAAAGTGGTAGATTTTTGGCAGCTCTTTCGATTGCTCGGCCAATGGATCCGTGACATACAAGCAATACATTGTCTTGAGGCATAGACTTAACGATACGCAATATTTTGTTAGCTCTGTATTGCAGATCTGTAATTTTTTCGATATTTTCTATCTCGTCAAGTGCGAAAGGGTTAGAAATGTACTGTTCTCTACTTATTGGTACTTTACTGTAGTGCACTCCTTCGATGGAACCAAAGTTACGCTCTTTAAGTTTATCTTCTAAAATTATGTTTTCATGGTTATAGCCAAGCTCAGTAGCTATATACTGGGCAGTTTGATAGGCGCGTTGAAGGGGTGAAGCTAAAATTATATCAAAGACTAACCCATTATCTCTCGCTAATTTACCTGCCGAACTAGCCTGTTTCTTGCCTATAGCTGTCAAAGGAGTGTCAGTTTGGCCTGCGTAGTGGCCAGAAACGTTTGCCTGGCTTAAACCATGCCTAACAAGATGTAAAGTTT
>CAYVHE010000021.1:0-12688 GCA_964451085.1 uncultured Candidatus Saccharibacteria bacterium
GATACCCAGCCTCTAGGTTGTCAGGTAGAGTTAGTTGGTCTATAGTCAGTTGACCACTGCTGTCCACAGTAAAATCACCTAATAGTGTTGGGTAAGAATATATTGTAACTTCTGCTGATGAGCCGGGCAACAAACCACCTATACCTAGTTTGGTTTTTTTGTATTTATTAAGTGAACTTACAAATTTTTGATCTGTTATTATTAGTTTTGGTGCTGCGCTATTGTTATTGATGTCATTTGCATAATCGATTGAGGCTGCACCAAAAAATATATCAGGGACTGGATATGCTGTTTTTGTAGATTCTGGCATAGAGGCAGTCAGATTATTAGTCTGCGTAATAATTGCCTTTGAGTATAGTTGATGGCCTTTGGAGTTGGGGTGAAAGGATTCATTGCCAATACATTCTGTAAAGCAAATACCGTTATTTAAAAGCAAAAATCCGTCTTCTTTCAGGAGATAGTTATCGTTGCCAATTGTGACACCGTTCATGACAATATCCTGTTTTGCTGTACCACTACATAGATTTACCCCGTTCATACTATTTTCTACGTCTACATAAAATACCCCGGCTTCCGCTGCGGCAGCTTTAACTGTCTGATTCATGAGATGTATAGATTTAGAAACCATTTGTCGCTCTGCAGTGTCAAAAGGCACGTTTAAACCGCATGAGCCACCAGATTCTTGAATAAAATTAGGATAGCCATGCACGTATACTCTGGATTCTGGTGAGGCGTTTTTTATCTTATTGTAGGTAGATATTAGTCTTGGTTTTTGTCCTAATATGCGAACCGCTAGTCTTGATGCGTCACCACTACCGGCTTTTGCAACGTCACAAGTCCCGGGAGTAGCACATTGCTGTAAAACAGAGCCAAAACCACCGTTGTTACCACCTATACCTAGAGTAATCTCTGCCGGTTTGTTAAAAGTATATTTAAACCCGTCTGGCAGCATATATTCACCGATAAAGTTCTGTTGTTTTGTGACACCAGGTTGCAGTACGCCTAAAATTGAAGTGTCGCTATACCTGTATTGGTTGTCGGTAATAGAGAATTTACTTTCGCCACCATCACCCTGAAAGTCGCCCAATACCCCAGTTACATTGTGTATTTTTGCGCCGCTACAGGCTACTGAATGAAACAGCCCATCTACTGGCGGACTAGATAAATTAGAGGTCAAATACCCTAAGTCCATAGCTATTAGATAAGGATAGCTACGCCGCGATAAATGGCATAAATTGCGACCGGAAAAAGTGCTTTTATCACCCTGTTCATCTGTACCAGGCTCGTACCAAGTACTGCCTTGGGTGTCGCCCTCTCCACTAGAATAACTATCTCCCATGGCTAAATAGCCTCGGGCTGAAGAGACATAATTCTGGGCTGTAAGTTTAATCTTTTTCCAGCTAGACCCATTGCCTGCAGACAGCATAATGTCCGCACCGCTAGGAGAAAAAGCTAGTTTATCTAACGTCCCATAACTATAGGTGCTGGTATTCATTAGTTGGCTATATTTATTAGATGATTTACTACAACCAGCAAAAGTCGTGGACGTTGGTTTTACCCATTGAGCCTTACCGTAAGAAACACTACAACCGGAGGTATCATGTATATAAAATTCGCCGCTCATAATAGTAGCAACGTAACGTCCGTCGTTACTAATTGCCATGTTAAAGAACCTGGAAACGGAGCTTCTGTAATAAAACGGCGTCATCTCTAGAGTATCAATATTAACCTTGGCAAAAGTGGTGCCAAACCTTACCAACATATAGTGGCCAGACCCGGAGAAGGTGAAGCCGTTAGTATAGACATTCTCTGTGTTTGTATAGCGTAGTTGGTCATTAAAGTTATCAATCTTCCACACAAAATGCTGATTAAAGAGATTCACTTGCTCGTAATCTAGGTGGCCCATAAAAGGAAAATTATAACTAACGGTCATTGACTGACCTTGTGGATAGTTAGTAGTAATAATCACCGCGTCACTTGACGGTACGGCGTGATAACTAGTGCCCGTTGACCTATTAGGGGTAATCAATAACATGTCGTTAGGATTATTGTTGGGTGAAAAATATTTTCCGCTACTAAAAATACCGTGATTATTGGTAGTTATGCAGCCACCAATTGCACTTGATGCGGTTATGTCTTTTGGTGAATAGCTAATTACTCCGGATGAGTTGCGAGTAGCGGGACCACTCAGTTCCCTGGTTTTGATGGTAGTCGGCTGGCAATTTGGGTCGCCTTTGGCGTTTACGCTGTCTATAGCGCCTTCGTCTGAAAAAGTTATATCTTTGTCCCAAATACTATCTGGCATTGGTGTGGGAGCCGCGAACGTTCTTAGAGGCACAAAAATAACTACACTAAGCAAAAACCCCAACGATATTCTCGCAACTCGTCTCATTAGTTAAAACTTTACGCCTGAAACTTTTCTATGTAAAGAATTATGTGCTAAAAATAGAATTATTCTTCTGCTGGTTTTTTCAATACTACGTGGCGATCTCTAAATTCGCCTTCTGACAGTGTCTCTAGCCCGTTGTCTCCGGCAAGTTTATGTATTGTTCTTCTGTCTGCTGCGTTCATTGGAGGCAAGTGCTTATCCTCACCTGTTTTCTTAACTTCATCTAGCCACACCTGGGCCCGTTCTTCTAATCTTGAGGCGCGCTGTTTTTTATAATCTGCAATGTCCACGTTTACTCTATTTATCTGACACTCTTTGTTGCGCAAAGCCATGCTGACTAAATATTGCATGCTGCGCATATTGTCGCCTCTATTACCGATAAGAAAGCCGTTTAAATGCGTGCTAGGTACGCTTAATTCAATAACTTCACCGTCTTCGCTTGTGGCGTGCACTTCTACGTTAAGACCGAAAAAAGATAAAATATCCTCAAGATATTTCTTGGCAAATGTAATAGACTCTTCCATAACTATCTCCTCCTGCGTTTTTTACTTTTCTTGGAAGGAGTTCTTTGCTTAGTTGTTTGTTTTGAAGATTTTTCACTATAAGTTGTTACTTTAACACCGCCGGACTTCTTGTCTCTTGATTTCTTGTCCCTTAGTGGCTTTTTAGAAATCACCGTTGCTGTTGGTGTAGTCATTGCATATTCATCTTGTTTTAAAAGATATGATTGTTGAGCAAAGGCCATCGCCCCACTAACAAACCAATATAGCGACAGGGCCGCGGGAAAACCTATTGTTAGTACAAAGATGACTATAGGCATGAAGTAGCTCATGTTACGTCCCATAGCAGCGTTTACGTCAGTATTATCGGCTTGTTTACCAGAACCAGCATCTTTAAGAATTTCTCTGAGTTTTTTAGAGTCTTTACCAGAGGGCATAGTCTGTCTGATTTGGAAAAACTGTATCAAGGCCGAAGCTAATACCAACAATAAGGCTGGTATATACAAGGATTGGCCAGTTTCAAGTGCAGCCCTATCAAGGGTAATGCCACCTATTAGGGTATTGTCGAAGTTGTCGATATTTTCATTAATTTTTTGCATTTGAGAAGTATTTTGGACTACTGGATATGAAAAATCATAAACTTCTTGAGGGTTTTTAACTACCCTATTTAGACCCGAAAAAAGAGCTAAGAATAAAGCAATTTGTACTACCATTAAGCCAAGATTAGCTAAAGGCTTAATCTCTCGCTCTTTATATAACTCCATTGTAAGCAACGAGGTTTGCTGTTTGTTGCCTTTTGTTTGCTGTTTTATCTTCTTTATTTCAGGCTGCAAATCACGCATTGCTTTGGTATGGCGCAGCTGTTTTTTAAGAAGTGGATACAACACATACCTAATTAACACCGTAAAAATAATTATTGATAAGCCAAAATTATGTCCTGGAAGTAACGCATAAAGCAGCGTTAGCACGTTAAAAATTGGCTGCACAATAAATGTAGTGAACATGATTATCAAAACTCCGTTTATATTACTATAGCACGTTAAATAGAGTTTTACTGAGGAGAAATTACTTTTTTGCAGGCTTTATTGACTTGTTTTTGCAAGTCCTGAGCAGACATACTGGCAATTTTAATATCATGGACTACTATAACCATGTCTACTGAGCTGTCCTCGATGTTTTGATTTCTAACCGCCTCAAATATCCTTCTTCTAATACGATTTCTTATAACAGCAATTTTGGATATTTTTTTACTAACTACTACCGCTAAACGCATGGAGGTGCGTTTGTTTTTACTATAAAAAATCGTAAATATTCCTACACTCACCCTGGAGCCTCTTACGCGAGAAACACTGTTGTGGCCGTGAAAACGGTATTTTTTGGCGATCACAGTGTTTTACCTCCCGTTTATTTAGTTGGTAAGCATTTAGTTAAGGCTTTTAACTAGATAGTTTGGTGCGGCCCTTTTCTCTTCTGTTTCTTAGAATACTTCGGCCTTGTCTAGTTGACATACGTTTAAGAAACCCGTGAACACGGGAGCGATGACGCTTTTTTGGTTGGTAAGTTCGCTTTGGCATATCGATAAACTCTAACACTGTTTGGTTGTTTTTACAAGAAGAAGATTTTTTATACGAACTATTTAAAACAGTAATTTTACAATAAAGAAAACTTAATTGATTGTTTATCCACCTTTCCACAGATTTTATCCACACATATTACAGGGGTGTTTTTAAATTGTGGATAACCTCACCCCTATTTAGTGTTTTCTTAAATAATAAAGTGTTGTGAAAGTAGCTGTGGATAAGTATGGGTGTTTTGCAGTATTATAAAGGTCATAGCAAAAAACGAGAGGTTGTTTTAGTTAAGATGCAAGATGCCGTTAGACTTTGGAAAGCTGCGCTGGGTGAAATAGAGCTCACCATATCTCATGGCAACTATATTACTTGGTTTAAAAACACCCAGCTCCTTCAGGCAGAATCAGGCGCAATAATTATTGGAGTTCCTAATATATTCATAAAGCAACAGCTAGAAAGAAAGTACCAAGACCTTATATCTGATGTGTTAGACAAAAACGGTTTAAGACCTAGGTCTTTGGAGTTTAAAATATATAACGCCAAAGCCCCTACTTTTAAACAAGACGACACGGTTTTTGTTAACTCACAAACCGTAACCACTCCAAAACCTGTAAAAAAATCTACCTCGGGCCTTACTCATAAATACCGTAGGGGTTTAAATAGTAGATATACTTTTGAGAATTTTATAGTCGGATCCGGAAATGAGCTAGCATATGCTGCTTGCCAGGCCATTGCTTCAAAGCCTGGTGAAAAATATAATCCTTTGTTTGTGTATGGAGGCGTGGGAATAGGTAAGACTCATTTAATGCAGGCTGTGGGAAACGAAATTCTTAAAAGAAGCCCGTCCTCACAGGTTGTGTATATATCCACAGAACAGTTTGTTCAGGAGTTTTTAGATGCTATACGTTATAAAAAGAATAGCTACTTTGCAGACCACTACAGGGGTGCTGACGTACTAATAATTGACGACATACAGTTTATAGCTGGTAAGGAAAAAACCCAAGAAGAGTTCTTTCACACCTTTAACGCTCTTCACCAGGCAAATAAGCAAATTATTATTAGCAGCGACAAACCACCAAAAGATATTCCAACTCTAGAAGAGCGACTCAGAAGCCGTTTTGCATGGGGTATGTCTATAGATATGCAAGTTCCAGACTTTGAAACTCGCTGTGCTATTGTTCAAACCAAGGCATACGCCAACAACCTAAAGCTAGATAGTGAAGTTGTAGAATTCTTGGCTAACCTTGTTACGACAAATATCCGAGAATTAGAGGGTGTATTAAACCAACTGTTAGCTTTTTGTGAAATGAGAGGAATTGACCCGGATATTCAGGTTGCAAAAACGCTATTAGGCAGCTCTAAGGCTCGTCCAAAGCACGTATCTCCAAGACAAGTTATAGAGAGAACAGCAAGGTATTTTTCTATAGCTATGGAGGATATTCTAAGCCCTAAAAGAGATAAAGACATAGTTTATCCAAGACAAGTTGCAATGTATATGCTGAGAAGTGAGCTACATATGAGTTTCCCTAAAATTGCTGTGGAACTAGGTAGAAAAGACCATACAACCGCTATGCATTCTGTTGATAAAATAGAAAAAGAATCTCATTTAGATGCTTCTGTAAGGCAACAATTGTCGGAAATTAGGGGTAGACTGTATGCATAATTTATTACGTGAAGTTGTTGGTAAGCTATGGGGTGTAGTAGTAAAAGTTCTAAAGATTTGTGGAAAACATGTGTTTAAGTTTGTGTTTATGAACAACCTTAAAAAAGCAGGAATAGTTTTTACACATTTTATACAAGCTCTGTCCACTAATCTTATCAACAGCTATTACGAGGGTTTAACTCTTGTGAGGGGCTATTTATGCACGGTATCCACAGACACTATAGTAGCTATAAACTTAAATAAACTTATATTAGAAGAGGTAGTTTCATGAAAATAATTGTCACACAAGAAAATTTAGCAAGAGCTTTAAGCACGGTCTCTAGAATCGCAAGTTCCAGAGGATCTCTGCCTATTTTATCTAACGTTCTTCTTAAAACCATTGATAACCAATTGTATATCGCAGCTACAAACCTGGATATTGCCATTAGCGAAACTATTGGAGCTAAAATTAACAAAGAAGGTTCTATCACCGTTCCAGCAAGACTTATTCAGGATTACGTTTCTAGCTTACCTCCCTCAACACTCACACTAGAATCCAAAGAAAACAAACTGTATATAAATACAGATCACCATAACTCCACAATAAACGGAACCCCAGCTGATGATTTTCCTGAAATGCCCGTTATTGAAAAAGGCCAAACCCTGGAGGTTCCGGAAGAGAACCTAAAAAAGGCTCTACAACAGGTTTTATTTGCAGTCTCAAACGACGAGGCTCGCCCCGTGCTTACTGGATTATACCTTTACAACAACAAAGGATATTTATACGCAGCGGCTACAGACTCGTATCGCTTGGCAGAGAAGAAAATCACAAAATATGAACAAGAGGTTGAGCTACTTATACCTGGCCACTCCCTGCAAGAAGTACTTAGAGTTATGGGGAATAACTCCGATAATATAAACATAAACTACGACAACCAACAGGCCAGGTTTAACATTGGATCGGTGGAAATAGTTACAAGACTGATCGAAGGAAAGTACCCAGACTATCGCTCTTTATTGCCAAAAGATTACGCTACTGTCGCCAAATTACCTCGTACTGATTTTCAGGAAATAACAAAAGTCTCTAGCTTGTTTGCAAGAGAGTCTGCTGGTGGTGTAACTTTGTCTTTTGATGAAAACAAAAAAGAGATTAGTATTACCTCAATAGCCTCTCAGGTTGGAGAAAATACCGCAGTTTCATCAGCAAAAATAACAGGAGATGCAACAATAACAATGAACTCCAGATATATACTCGACGCACTAGCTGTTTTTGAAGGCGAATCAATCCAGATTAATGTTAACGGAAAATTAGATCCTTGCGTGCTTACCGATCCAGACAACGACGATTATCTGCACGTAATTATGCCCGTAAAATCCTAAGAATTATCCTGTAAATTAGCGATATCAAGACATATACGAGATAATAATATATATGTTGAGAACACTGGAATTAACAAATTTTAAGTCCTATAAAAATGGCCTATTTGGTTTTGAGCCTGGTGTAAATATTATAGTCGGAGCCAATGCCAGCGGTAAGACAAATTTATTGGAGGCAATCCACACAATATGTACACTTAAGGGTTTTAAAACCAGTGACAAAAACCTCACATCTATAGACTCTGATTGGTCTAGACTAGAAGCGTTAACTATTAGTGGGTCCAGAATTGCAAAACTAAAAGATAATTCAAAAATTTTAGAAATAGACGGGTCCACCTATAAAAGAATTAACGCCAACAATTTATGGCCGGTGATTGTGTTTGAACCGGACCACATGCTGCTTTTGTCTAGCGACCCTGAGCGTCGTAGAAGCTATTTGGATGGAATTTTAGCATTAATAGACCCTAAGTACCCACAAGCCCTAAAGAGCTACAAACGAACCCTACTGCAGCGTAACAGGCTGCTAAAACAGGAGAGGTTCAATGAAGACCAGCTTTTCGTCTGGGACATTCAGCTTGCTCAAAAGGCTGGTATAATATCTAACTCGCGCGCGAATCTAACCAAACAACTTAACGAAATGAGCATAAAACACTATTGTTTAATTAGTAACAAAAAAGAACATCTAAAACTCAAATACATTAGTAAGTTTCCACTTAAGGACTACACAAATCAGTTTTTATCATACTTAAAACAAAACCATATTCTAGACAAAATAAGAGGCTTTACCGGGTCGGGACCACATCGCGAAGATTTTGATATTATTTTGAACAATAAAGACGCAAAAGTAACTGCTTCTAGGGGTGAAACTCGCAGTATAATACTTGCTTTAAAGATATCTGAACTCGAACTGGTTAGAGAAAAATCCGGTAAAAAACCTATTTTGCTCTTAGATGACGTTTTTAGTGAGCTGGACGGTAGTAGAAGAAGAAGCTTAGCAATAGCTCTGCAAGACTATCAGACATTCTTAACCACGACCGACGCCGACATAGCCATAGACTACTTCAGTAAATCTTGTAACATAATCCCTTTGTAAACTAGTTAGGTATAGGGTTTTGCGACTCTTTAAAGTACCTAGAGCTACTATTAAAAGGACCATCTCCGTTAATGTATACGTTGGCTGTATTTTGGCGCGTAAGGTATGCAATAACTTTAACATCTGATTTGCTCGTTCCACCCTGAACCGTAAAAGTATAAATATTACCATCAACTACCAGACTATCTTTTAATATATACATTTCTGTATCGTCAGGATGATTTACTACATAGTATTCTGAAAGTCTTTGCCTAACTTCGTCAAAAAAATTAACCGAGCCAGAAGCTAGTCTGTCGCCATTACGCAGGGTTACTACTCCGTAACCAGTTTTTTCGGGTGTTTGGTCTGGGTCTACAAAATCCTGCTCACCCGTGTAGGGGTTGTCTTTGTAATAGCTGTTATCTACGGGTTTACTTCTAAAAGCTCCATTACTAAAAGAAATAGCTATTAATAAAACTGAAACTAAGAAAATAGCACCTAGTATTATTATTTTTCTATTCTTTGTCATATTACGGATTCCTCACAATAAAGAAGGATTTGGCTGAACCAGATATATCTGCAGCACTCCAGCTGGTTTTTGACTTTTTAAGATAATTTGCAGATCCTTCGTTTCCGTCGTTAGGGTCTGCTATTAGAAAATCGCCGTTATCTGTTACCGATCTAATCATTAATATATGACCACCGGAGGTAAAAGGCCCCGGTCCATAACTACCAATAGCAAGTGCTCCGGTTTTTAGTTCTGTTGCCAGTCTATCCACGTCCGTCCCTATATTTTCTACGGTCAGACCGTATTCTGGTAATACTTTCGTAAAGGCCGACCAACTAGTTCCTGATTCTACTCTGTGTCCGCCCGTAATATTTTTATCAGCCATAACAGCTGGCGTAATGCTGCTATCACCTGTAAGTGTTGAAGCTACCATAGCCATTGTTGTTGGCCCACAGCCAGAAAATATCAAGGTGTTGTCTTGTTCGTTATTAGGATCACCAGAGAATGGATAAGGATAGTCTGCCCACTTGCTGCCTCGTTGGCTGTAGTAAACCACATCAGACAAACTAGCACCTATAGCGTTGCCGTTTCTATTGCAAGGACTTGAAGGGTCGTTACTAACAATGTTAGCGTTAGCACCAGCAATAGTGTCGGTATTAGCTCCTGTTTTTTCATAAAGTAACAACAAAAATGGTACAAATCCAAGCCTAGTATCTTTTTTCCCAGCAAGTGAAGATTCTACAGTTACTCCATTTACGTCAGGACCAGGGAACACCATGTCTATATGTGCGTTATCTATATAGCTTGCTACATAGGGAGATTGCCAAGGACCCTCTTCTTGACCATAAGCATTTTTATATAACGCGCCGCGATTATATGAAACTCCTATTTTAGCTAAATCTTGTACACCAAACACGGAGCTGTTGCTAACTTCAGGAACTCCATAAACACTAGATAGACCTCTTATTAAATCAGCCGATTTTCTATAGGCTTGATCAGGGGTGTCAATTAATCCTTGGCCGTCAGAGTTTACTGCACCGTAGGGTTGTCCATTAAGAACGGTCTGGTCAGGACCATTATTGGCTTCTCGGTAGTGTAGTGCTGCAAATATCTGCCAAGGTATGTTATTTTTTGCACTTTGATCTTCATAAACTGCTCTCATGGCTTCAATTTTAGGATATTGAGCATCAAATTTTGTTTTTGCTTCTGCAGGAAGTTGACCCAATATATCTGTTCCACTCCCACTGATATTAATAGATCCTGCTATGGCGTTACAAGCTAAATCAGGGTCTAGGGTAACAAAATATATTCCTTGGGCATATAGCTCTTGCTGAGTTATAGCAGAAACACTAGATGCAGTGAAAAATACTGCGACTAAAACATAAATAGCGGACAATCTAATAGCCCGTCCTATGTGCTTAGGACTTTTATTTATGGGTGTATTCCTACCTTGTATTAACATTATTGCTCCCGGTAGTTATTGTAGCGCTAGCGTTTGCTGGAATTCCCACATGGATATGATTACAGGAGTCGTTTGTATACATCGTTACTTTGTTTACCGGGACAACCTGTGCTACCCCTGAGCTTAGACAGTTAGCGGCTTGGCCTAGAGCAGAGCCATCGGGTAAAATGTCGGCCAAATACTGCATAAAGTCGCGGGTTGTGCTGTTGCCAAGAATGCTTGGGTCGCCTAGTGCTGCACCATCCACAAAATTAATATCTATAGCTCGACCATTGTAGTGATCATCGGTTTTATCCACCCCAGGACCTCTGGAGTGGCAACCATTAGTGGAGTATCCATAACTAATCTTGTAGTTATTGGATAGTAAAATTATTAAGTTAAGCAAGGTTGGGCTTAGGGTTGAGGTGAGCCTTGTGCGGCTATCTCTAGTGATGCTGTTATTTAAGGCTACTTGATCACTAGAATAAAAACACCTAGTTTCCATTAAGTTTCCTCGGCTTGCAGCGGCATCTATAACGGATTGTTTAGCATCTCCATTCCAAAACTCTACTTTACCACTACCTATTAAACCAAGCACCTGATTAGATAGCTGAATCGTATCACCATTATTCGTTAGGTTATCAGCTTGCTGGTTATTAAGGCTATTCGTGCTAGTGTTATTAATCTGTGCCGTAATATTGTCTCTGTCAACCAAATATCCGTACCAAGAAGCAAAAAGCTCTTTTGTTGTTGGTTGTCTAATAACATCAGCACTTGCAGCGTAAGCTTTAGGTGATAGCGTTTTTGCATACCAGGTTCTGTTGTCTGGAATGAATTTTCCAGGAAAGAGCTCGGCTTGTGTGCCTGAAAGCACTGGGTCATGTACACCTACAACACAAGTGTCATCATTGTCAGGAGTTGATCCGTCAGGATTAACTTCCATTGGATGCAGTATTCCCGTTCTACCACTAAAACAGTTCTCGACAAAATCACTAAACTCTCCTGCCGGGTTTCCAGCTGCACTCAATAGGCCATGACTCCTTAAGGTATTTTCAGTGTCTTCAAGGTTAATAGAGGGCACATAGGATAATATCGGTGCACAAAAAGGTGTTGCGGCGATGCCGTATTCCATAACAGCGGGATCATTACATTGACCTGTGGTTTGTGCGTAGGCTTTTGCTGTTGTGGGGAGAAATGCATTAACGGTATCTCTATAGGCAGATGCTAAAGAACTAAGCTTAAAACTATTTGTAAAACTGGACAACTTTGGTAGTGAAATTGGTCTAGTAAGAGCTATTCTAGACAGTAACGAATCAGCTTTAGCAAAGTTTAGATACCTATCATAAAAACTCTCTTTAGCTAGAGTTTGTTTATAGTTAAATTCAGCTTCTTCTTCCAGTAGAGCCTGGTCCTCTTGTCTTGAGGGGAGCCCTCCGTTGGCTCCCGGGGTCATTGTACCTACAAGAGATTCTGTTCCAGAAGCTAAAACATCACCCGAAAATGGAGTACCGTCACTTGCTAGTTCTAATCCTCTTCTTCCGTCCACCAGCGAGTGGGTAACAGAACGAATAAGAAATGGTGTTGCTATAGAGAATATAAGCTCATTTGCGACAGCAAGCCCAATAGTTATTGGTAGTTTAACCTCAACAGTAAAACCCTCGCTTGCAGCTGCAAGAAATCCTCCAACTATAGTGCCACCAACCTGAGTAAACGGATTTCCTACAAACTTGCAACTTTTGGAACCAGTTCCAGGTATTTTTTTAATAAAGGATTCAACAGTTGCCAGTACTCCAGTACTTGATCTTCCTACTCCATAACGTCCGATGCTATCAGCACTAACGGGCGTACTTCCTCTATTTAATATTGACCGCATACCACTAGAAGCGGTAGCGCCAGCAAGGTATATAGACATTAATTTTATAGATTCGCTTTGGGCCAGGCCGGCTTTTTGATGGTCTGCAATTATAAAAAACCGTATGGCAAATTTTGCTAGTTCCGCTGCCATTGCTACATTTCTTGCCTCTTTGACAATTCCCAGTGTGCCCTTTGCCCTACAAGCTTCTCTTGATACTCCAGTTACGTCAACGGCTCCAACTAGAGAGCCCAGTAAGGATTTACTACCATTTTTAGATAACTTTGGTGCGACGTCTTTAACGACACTTTCACTAACTTTATTATCGGCCGCACT
>CAYVHE010000022.1:0-12158 GCA_964451085.1 uncultured Candidatus Saccharibacteria bacterium
GGGGGGGGTTGGGGGTGCCCTCTTCCGATCTTGTTATCCAAATAACTAGCACCTAATAGTCTCTTTTGAGCTTCCACGGCTATTTTCATAGCCGAGCCCCCAGAAACAAGCCATAGTACTGACTTACCTTCTTGAATAATATTACTTATAGCTACAGCGACATCGTTTGACGGCGTTATTGTATCATCTAGATCAATATTCTTAACAGCTAAATTATCCAAAATACTTCCCTTACGTCTAGTTTTTTAATTTATAGCCCGAGCGCTTGATCAAATTTTGGTCTATCGTATCCTAATATTTTAACATCTTCTTTGCCGTCTTCTTCAATTACAGAGAAAGGGACACCCATTTGATGGCTAACATCCATGAGCTCTTTGGCTAAATTCGGATCTTCATCTACGTGCTTTTCTTTAAATTCAATATCCTTACTGTGCAAATAGCTTTTTAGCATTTTGCAAAATCCGCAAGTTGCTGTGCTATATATAGTTACTGTAGGCATAATACCCTCCTTATATTTATATTGAAGAATCTTTATAATTCTTATAAGTATTTTAGCAAGTACTTAAAGATTATTCAAGTACTTTTACAGCACAATTCCTTTATCTTGGTGCTGTGTGGCCCACGAAAACCACATTTCATAATACCCAGGTGTATCCGTTCCGTTATTAGTAGCATTAACTCTGCCCTTGTCGAAAGTTACCTCTACTTTAGTGTCTGGAACTTTGTAGGTACCATCCGTTTTATCTTGCCTAACTGCTATCGATGTATTATCGGCAGGGATTATATAAAAAACTTCTTTTGCTGGAAATCTCTTGTCGTTCACCGAAACAGGAAAGTAAGTTTGATCAGATGTATCATAACCAGAATACGGATTCCCCGTATAATCTCGACTATACCCTGTATTCGTAGACATGATGGTAGAGTTAGGATATTGAGTCTTTGCGTCTTTAAAACTCATAACTTGCATAGGATATAGTGTTAGTTTTTGACCCACTCTATCTCCTACAATTGCCTCGCTTCTACTCTGTGACCAAAGGCTCTCTGATTTTTCCCTACTGTACATAATTAGGTTAGATTCCTGCAAAAAACCGCTTACACCAAACTCCAGCTCAGAGCCATTAACGATTGCGTCAAACACAATTGCGCTTCCGCATAATGGGCAAAAGGTTACCGCCAATCTTTTATCCCCAACCTTGTCATTTACTACTTCGTGCCAAACTAAAATACTATACGGGTAAAGTTTCTCTTCTCCATTGTTCTCAACATATATAACTTGGGTGTCATCACTGACTTTTGCGTCTGAAAGTTGCACAAATTTAGGGTCGGTTATTGCAGGGATTCCATCTTTACCAGGTCCACCGCTTAGTATAGTTTCTAGATCTACAGAAGACTTAGAAAAATCGACATTTAATTTTGAATTCTTTAACACACTCGGCACATTGACTTGATTTGAAGCATTTTGGGTATTATCCACCGTATCGTTCCCTTTAATTATTAGTATGCTGGCAGTAATCGCAATCAGGAGTACTACCGGCCCTATTAGTTTAATATTTTTCATAATTTACAACACCTCCTCCTACCTAGTTAGTTAGATTTAGTTCAAAATTCACTAAGTTATCGTATACATTAAAATGTAGTAGCCAAGCTTCAAAGTTCTTGTCCCAATTTAAGAAAATCGAGACCCCAACCACAATAAATACAACCGCTATAACGCGCTTAAACCACCCATTTGGATTAGTAGCCCATGACAGTTTAGACACAAATCTACGTCCAAAGTAAGTAATTAGGAGTAAGACTACCCCGAGCCCAAGAAGATACCAAAGCAAGTACAACGTTCCGGTAGCAAAATTTTGCGGCAATATAGTCGCAATGATTATTCCATACGTAGGGCTACAACTAGAAAACACCGGCCCCAATGAGGTTCCTATTAATATATCACCCTTAAGCCCGCCTTTAGTCGCCCCTTTTCCTAGCAACTTGTTACCCGAAACAGCTAGTTTTGCTATTTGTTGGTTTTCCCAAAGATTTGGCAATAGCATAAATAGTCCAACAATTACTATTATTGAGGCGCTGATAGCTCTCAAAACCCCCTGTTGAATATTCAAGACATTTGAAGTCCCATATATCAACAATGTTAGTATCATAACAGATGCCAGTAGGGCTATCACGACAGTAAACGGATTGTGTTTTTTGTCATCATTATTACTAGCAGACGATCCCAAAAGCACTGGAAGTATCGGGAATATGCAAGGAGCAAGTATAGTTAATACCCCAGCAACAAACGATACTACTATTAGCTGTAATTCCATTAAGCTATACTCCTTCTAAAACAGCATTGTACAGATCATTAATTGACCTTAGTCCCTGAGCAAAAGGCCAGGTTTTAACTACTTCACCGCTGTCATCAAGCAGCACAAACGTGGATTGAATAACAACGCCATATTTTTTCTTAGTAACGTTATCTTTATCGAAATCTGCTTTTAATATGGTAATTCCCTCTGGCACACCCTGTTCTTTAATTTGACCATCAAAAAAATTACAAGTACTACACCAATTAGCATGAAAAAACACAATTCTTTTTGTACCTTCAGCCTTCATAAGTTCACTATCACTATAATCCACATAATTCGCAAGAAGATTTTGAGTACTAGAAGATTGCTTTTGTTGAATCTCATTAATAGTAGACGTTTTATTACCGCTACTATTATTTGCGTTTGATGAAACATTATTAGAGTCTGAATTACTAAATAAAACTAGACCGCCACTAATCAGCACCAAACTTACGAAACTAATTATTATTATCTTATTCATACTGTCTCCTTGTCGGAATTATTTACTTTTGGTCCTTGTTACTAGCGTCTTTTAAAGCTCTAGCCATCCACACTAGTTCGCCAAACGCTCTCTCGACAGAACCTTTATAGTATTCGTTAAGAAGGTTACCTTCAGGGTCAAAAACCTCTTGAATCTTAGGAAAATAAACATCGGCATGAGTAACAACTAAGCCTAGCTCTCTCACTACGGGTACGAGAGACTCCACCGCTCTAATTCCACCCCATGGGCCAGCTGAAACGCCCGCTAGTGCAACTGGTTTATGGATATAATTTTGCAATTCACTATCTAAAACTCGTTTTAAACTACCGGGAAAACTATGATTATACTCTGGAACAATTATAAAAAACGCATCCGCTTTAGCTGTAATTTCTGAATATACTGGATCTTTACCCTCTGGATCATTCCCATCACCCGGCAAGTTTAGTGTCACTGGGTCAACTAATACAGTGCTAACGCCTTCAAGACTACTACCTACCTCAGCAATAAACCTGGCCGCATTAATTGATTGCCTTTGTTTTCTGGTGGTGCCGGCTATAACCACAATATTTAAGTCATCATAATTCATATTTATTACCCTTTATTAGTAATAATAGTATAGCAAACTATTGCATGATTGTTAAGTATCTGCTTAAATGTTTAAGCATAAATATTAGAAAGGCGTAAGTTCAATGAAACAATTATTACCGGCAATCATAGTATTCGTACTGCTACTAACTGGAGGAGCTATTTTTATTGCAACCAATAGCTCTAATGGCTCGCAGGAAAAATCAGTTAGTAAAGCTGCTAAAGCTCAAAAACAACAAGAGGCTGCTGGCATAAAACTAACTTTAGGCAATCCAAGCGCCCCCGCAACCGTAACAGAATACATGGATTATAAATGCCCGGTATGTGGAAATTTCCATCAAAATACTGGCAAGCAAATTAATTCGGTATACGTTGATAACGATCAAGCTAAATTCGATATAATAATTACTCCGGTAATTGGTCCAGATTCAAAAAATGCTGGTCGAGGTGCTTATTGTTCCCAGGAGCAAAGTAAGTTCGCTGTGTACCATGATGCTGTAATGAATCACATGTGGGACAATTATTATTCAAGGAGCGATTTATCAATAGAAAACAGAAACTATCTTTCTACAGATAAATTGGTAGACATAATAAAAGATACAGAAATAGATACTGAAGTTTTCAAGAGTTGTATGTCCAATAAAACATACGATACCGTACTTGATAATAATATCTCACTCGCATCAGCAGAGGGGGTAAGGGGTACGCCAGGATTTTCAATTGGCGGGCAAAGCTTTGTCGGAATTCAGCCGTTCAGCGTATATAAAACATTAATAGATATACAGCTAAGATGAGTAATAAGATTAAAGCCCCACTAAAAATAAAAGTCAAAGCCAGTCTAAAAGGATTGTACTATGTACTTAAACAGCCTAAGTATCTAATTGGTGCTATAGTTTTAGGTTTTTTCATGAGTGGCTTCATTATATGGTCACTAAACTTTGATCTAGTGAAGTATATCGTTTTTGATGCACCGATAACCTTCTTTGATAAAGTTAGATTCTTTTGGGATGTACAAACTGGTATTTATACAGCCTACACAAGCACTCAAGCTACGGGAATAATACTCTTTGGAACCCTGTTTGGCATAAATACAGCATTAATAATAAAAGTAATAAAACTTGGCGCTTTTAAGAATATTCCTAAAAAAAGTGGTGGTGCCGGCCTGATATTAGCCTTACTTAGTGGAGGATGCGTAGCATGTGGTACTTCTATTCTTGCACCACTATTAGCTACGCTAGGAGCAACTTCCTCCGCATTTACCTCAGAACTAAGTAATTACTTTAATTGGTTTGGGATAATATTAATAACATATTCCATATATAAGTTAGGAGGGGTAATAAATACAGTTAGGCACCAGAGCGAGAGCGACAATACAAATATTGAATAATGTTTAAGTATATGCTAAAATGCTTGTTATGAGTATAATAAAACGAATCACAAAAACACGAGTAAACCTAACTAAAGACGAGAAACGTCTGGTGAGATCTATGCAGTTAATGGGAGACCCAACAAGATTTAAGATATTTAAGCTTCTAACATCTAATGAGGAGCTGTGTGTTAGCGACATCGCGAGCAGGCTTGGTATATCTCCGTCGGCAGTATCACAACACTTTCGCAGTTTTGAAATGCTTGGGTTGGTAGAAAAGGACCGAATGGGACAAAGAATTTGCTATGCGCTAAGAGAACAAGACTCATTAGTGCATGAATTAAGAAAAGTAACTAAACTTTAAGAGGAATACAATCATGAAAGAGATAACAATATATAGTACTGCTACGTGCGGCTTTTGCAAAATGTTAAAAAGCTACCTTAATAGCAAAGAGATACCCTTTAATTCAAAAATGGCCGACGAAGATCAAGCAATAGCTAAAGAATTGTTTGATAAAAGCGGTCAGCTTGGAGTGCCTTTCACGATAATAACCGATAAGGATGGATCTGAAGAAAAGATACTTGGCTTTGACCGTAGAAGAATTGATCTTGCACTGGGACTTTAAAGAAAATAACTTATAGGAGAAAAAGTATGAAAGCAGTTTGGAACGGTATAACACTCGCTGAAAGCGATAATACGGTATTTATTGAAGGGAATCAATACTTTCCGCCAGAAAGCGTTAAAAAGAAATACTTGGAAAAAACCGATTTACAAACGGTATGCCATTGGAAAGGCGTAGCAAGCTACTACAACTTAAAAGACGGAGATAAAGTTGCAGAAAATGCAGCATGGTATTACCAGTCTCCGAAAGACGGCTCCACTTCTAAGGTAGGACACGAATTTAAAGATTATATAGCTTTCTACCCTCAACATGTAACTGTCGGCTAGATTAGCTAGTGTACTCACTCTACTACTTGGTTTTATCAGTCTCAACGACAACCTTACGAACACCAGGAACTTCGTCACGCATACGCTTTCTTATTTTAGTACTACGATGTTCGATTTGAAGAGTATCTAGTGAATGATCAAACACCACATTAATAATAACCAGCAATAAACCCGAGCCAATTAGTACTGCCCTGACATTTTTTACACTCGCAACGCCTTCGATCTCTTGTGTTTTAGATTTGAGAAGTTCTATCGTTTCCTGATTCGCGCTCTTGCCTATTATGAGCCCGTATAAATCTATTATCATCGTAATAGCACCGACAAGCGTTATTATGCCTATGCCGATAGCTCCATAGCCATCATATCTAGCATTTGTGGTAACTATATACGCAACAATAGCCATAAGAGCTATTGCCCCACTTATAGAATTTAAACTATTAACCATTATTGATAACTTTGCTTCGACAAAAGAGGACCCTAAAAGCCGTTTTAGGTAAGCTATAGAATTACGTTTAGGAATTAACTTTTTTAGACTACTCTTAACAGAATAGCTATTCAATAAACTACCTACTATCAACACCATTACTACTATGTACGTTGCCTCTAGCTGCTGTGAATTCTTTAGTTGGTTTACTCCGTTCATTATAGATAAAGTACCAGTTAACCCACCGATAATTACTGATGATATCAAAACCCAAAAAAACACTTCCCTGCCGTACCCAAAGGGGTGTTTACTGTTAGGTCTACGCCTCGAATGCCTATAGCCAAAATATAAAAGCGCTGAACTAATCCCATCAAACAAAGCCTGCAACATCTTTGCTAGTAGAACTGCACTGCCCGTAATTAAAGCCGCTGCGAGGTTCATTAATATATTACTAATCGATACAAAAAACGAAAACTTTATTGAGCCTTCAGATGATTTAGTATTTTTCTTTAATAATTCGATCATGTATTTATTTAATAGAATTTAAGACTAACCTGTGTACGCGGACTGTGGTCTATCTGAAATTTACCCTTCATAAAGTATACTACCATATTTTGAATATTTAACACCGTATAAACCAATATTCCGACTCGAGAAAGGATAAAGCAACAATAATTCTAATGCTATAATCTAGAAGCAGGAATAGAAAATATATGAACACGGCTATAAAAAAAAGACTAGTTGTCAGAAAATATCTAGAGATAATTGGCGTTTTTGCATTAATTGTACTTGTCTATTCCCAGTTTGCAACACTTAAGGATGCGCTTAAAATAATTTCTGAATCAAGCATATTTAGAGTCCTTCCGGTATTTGCCATATTTTGGCTAATACTCCCGCTTACAGCACTGAGTATCACTCTTTTATACCCAAAAAGAAAAAAACCAAATTTTATCATGACTAATTTGGCTTTATTGGCAGGTGCCGGACCAGGCAAGATTATACCTGCCGGTACTGGAACAATGGCGCTAATTACCATGTATTTTAATAAAGCTGGCTTATCATACAAGCAAGCTGTTAGCGTAGCTACCATAAATAATTTAATCGGTATGATTACTAGCTTCTTAATATTATTGATGGTGATTATTCTTAAGCCTGAATCATTACGTATAATATCCGATAACGTGTCGAGCGCTCAGGCTATTATTGGTTTATCCCTTGTTGCAATAGTCATTGGAGCATTGGTTATGGTCTATAAATCAAAATCTAGCGGAATTGTAAAAAGTACCCTAAGGACATGGTTAACGCTTGTTAAGAAAACCGCATCAAAGCCCTACAAATTAATCTTGCTAATTATGTTAGCCACACTAATCACTTTCGTCTTTACGCTTGCATTATATCTATCTGCAAAAGCAATAAATGTAAACATTCCAATATCAGATCTTTTTTTGGCTTTGAGTATAGGTGTTACGGTTGGTGGATTAGCGCCTACCCCTGGCGGAGTGGGTGGAGTAGAAGCAGGTATAATAATTTCATTGGTTGCTTTAGGGTATTCGTCCGTCGACGCCACATCTATAACAATCCTATTTAGAACCGCAACATATATCCAACCTATTTTGCCTGGTTTATTGGCATATATTTTTCTTAAAAGAAAAAATAAAATTTAAAACTTTATATACCTATATACGTCTAATATTTGTTAGAGGGCTTCCTGCATGGTGAACTATTTCTTTATAGAAAGCACAAATTGTTCCTTCTGAGTTTAGACCTTTTGCTTTCGGCGCAGGGTCTAGAATACCAGCTATATGATTCGGATATGGTGGTCTTAGTTTTGTGTCTATAGTTTTACCAATAAATTCGACATACTCAACAGCTACTCGGCCAGCCAGCATATGGTTTACCATAGGCATGTTTACGTTCGGAATATTACTATTATCTTTCCAGTATTTAGTATTCCTTCGATTTAACAACCTAATTTCTCTTGTAGAAATTTTTCCTCTTGTATGACGTAATGCTCCATCCATAACAGCTAATGACCTTACGTATATTGCTGCAATATCAGCAGCTTCTTCCGGACTGACATTATTATCCAAAGTTAAAAAATCAACAAAACTACTGTCAATTCTTAACACTGAACCGTAACTACTATTACTTCCTACGAATTCACACACACCGAAAGTTAAATCACTCTCATCCTGTGAAGGCCTAATTGGAACCGATAATTCGGGAGTTGTGTAATCTTCCTTGTGTATTAGAGAGCCAATAAAATATTGGGAAAGTTCTCCGATGCGTTCAGAAACTATATTTGCAAGGAAAAGTATATCTCTATCATGCGATTTTGCTTGTATGAACGGGACAATATCCGATGCGGCCGCAATACGATCGCTAACGTGTGGCTGTACAAATCCATGCCCATTTAGTCTATCCTGCGGAAACTGAATAAGGTCACCCATGTTAAGAGTTCCTTCGCCATTCTTGTATTTTTGCATGGTGGCCACTTAATAGAACCTCTGGTACTTTTAGTCCCATAAATTCTTCTGGACGGGTGTATTGAGGAAATTCTATTGACTTATCATCATCCTGAAAACTTTCAATTTCGGCAGAATTCTCACCCCCCAAAACCCCCGGAAGAAGCCTTACCACACTATCGGTTAGTACCATAGCGGGTATCTCGCCACCAGTTAATACATAGTTGCCAATACAAATCTGTTCATCAACCCAGTTAGTTATTCTTTCATCATATCCTTCATATCTCGGGCAAACTATAATGATATCCGTATACTCACTGGATAACCTTTTAGCATCAGATTGTTTATACACTTTCCCACGAGGAGTAGGTAGCAATACTCTAACTTTTTTACCCTTAGTCTGACTCTTTGCCTGCTTTAAGGCATTAAATATTGGCTCTACTCGCATCAGCATACCGTCGCCTCCACCATATGGAGGGTCATCTACTTGTTTTCTAGGGCCAATGCCAAACTCTCTTAAATTAATTAGTTGATACTCAACAGAGGAACGTTCCTTAGCTTTCCAAAGCATGCTTGTATTTAACATGCCCTCAAACATTTCAGGGAACAATGTTATTATTTGAATTTTCATTAATTATATTATACGACAAACTAAAAGAACATTCAAATTATGAATGTTCTTTGTAACACATAAAGCTCCCAGCTATTTTGCTGGCTCGCGTGAGCTTCTATTTTTTTTTGCTTCTAGTTCTACTAGAAGGTTCTCGCAGTCGTACTTTTTCGACTTATATATATTCTACCACTACCACCCAGCTAATTGAACTCCTTTGTGTATGATATATACAAAATAATACAACACGGCTATGCTAATTCCGATAGATAACTAATACTTCTATATTTTAAGGATTTTAGATAGCTACTAGATATCTAAATCGTCTAGATCTTCTAGCTCGCGACGAGTTCGCTCAATTGAGGTTTCTGTGGTTTCTGTATTCTCTTTGCTTTCTGTGCTCTCTGTGCCAACTGACGAATCAGTAGAATCATTTGAATTTACAGTTTCTTCTGGTTTTTCAACCGGTAGAGACTCAGCAACTTCTTCTGAACTCTGGTCTTTACTAATTCTTGTATTGTCTTCCCTGTTCTCGGCTGAACCTCTGTCCTCTTCTCTTCTTGGTGCTCTGTCGGGTTTAGGGACTCCGTTATCAAAAATCTTTAAATTATACCTGGCTTCTTGCTTGGTTCCTAATGCTCTAAGTAAAGTCCTGAGGCTCTGTGCAGTAGCACCTTTTTTACCTATAACTCTTCCTAGGTCAACCGGATCTACAGTAAGAGTTAGTAGCACTCCTTTTTCATCTATGATTCTGTCAACCTTAACTGCATCGGGATTACTTACTAATGATTTCACCACATACTCAATAAATTGTTGGTCAATAGTTGCTGTGCTCATGTTCTGTCCTTTCAATAATTAACTTAACTTTTAAAAAAATTTTAGTTATTTTTTATCACTCTTTGCTTCTATTTTGGCTTCAGGCTCTTTTGTAGCTACATCTTCTTCGGATGTTTTAACTTCCTCTATCTCGCTGGCGGCAGGTTTAACGTCTTCTTCAACAGATTCTTCCACTTTAGTGACTGGTGTAGAAACATCTACTTCAGCCTTTGGCTCTTCAGTTTTTGGCTCTTCATTTTTAGAGTCTTCAACTTCTGCTGCTGGTTTTTCTTCAGCCTTTTCTTCCTTAGGTTGGTTTTTTCTAAGTTTCTCTGGGTTTTTTGTCGTACGCTTTTTGCTGTTATCAATATCAGCAACCCAGCTTGGCACTTTTATTTTTTCTTGTTTTAACAACCTTACAACTCTAGGTGAGGGTTGAGCGCCGTTTTTAAGATGTTGTTCGATTTTTTCTTTATCTAGAACTGTTACTTTTGTGTGTGGATTGTAGTGACCTACTTTGGACACTACACGGCCGCTGCTCGGGGAAAATCGAGAATCCTGAACAACAACTCTGAAAGCAGCATAGCCTTTTCGGCCTGTCCGCTGCATACGGATTGTAAGCATGTGTACTTTAAACTTTCTCTCTATTACTTAATAAATCGCTTGCATCATTGTACTAACAGAGGCGCTAAATGTCAATGGCCGACACATATAATATATAGAATCTGTTTTTCTAAAATAGAATAGCTAGAGTTTTTTTGGTGCTTTATGTTCACTTAATGCAACATCAGCTGCAGAAACTTGAGCTGTCTGTTTGCTTGGACCTGTACCTTCAGCTCTTAGCTCATCGTTAACGTAAACGCCAATTGTGAATAGTTTATCGTGGTCTGGACCGGCTTCTGATAAAACTTTATACTGGGGAGTGAAGCCTTCGTCACTCTGCACTACTTCTTGATATTTAGATTTCGGGTCTAACCAGGACCCAGATTTAAGAATTTCATCAAAAGTTACAATAATAGTCTGGTTTATGAATTTATTTGCAGCTTCATATCCTTGATCTAAATATATAGCACCAACTACTGCTTCGTATGAGTTTGCCAATATCTGCATTCTTGCTCTATCTGAACCTCGTTTTTCACCTCTCGATAACCTAAGCATGGGTTCATATTGCAGGCGCTGAGCAGCCAAACCAATACTTTCTGTTCTTACTAGGGCACTACGCCAGTTAGTAAGTACACCTTCCGGTTCCGTATAGTTTCTGTATAAAAAGTCAGTTACCGATATTTCTAGGACCGCGTCACCCAAAAACTCTAATCTTTCGTTGTGCTCATGAACTGTTTTTTTATGTTCGTTAACATAAGACCTATGAGTAAAAGCAGTCATTAGCAGATTTATATCATTAAACTCAAGGTGTAACGTGTTTTTGGCAAATTCTATGTAAAGTTTTATTTGTTGTTGCATAACTCTTAGTTTGTGTCTATTTAGCTTTTCCTTGTCTTATTTTTTTCAGTCCTATTAATATTATTTTACCTATATCATCATACTCTATCTTGTCTAACGCCTCGGTTGCTGGCATCCATTTGATACCATTCATCCAATCTTCAGGGTTTAAATCGTCTGTATCACCCTTTGCCGCTACTAGGAATATGTCTGTGGTCATTAAAACTAAGCTTTGCTGACGTCGATATCTAAATTTTATCTTTCCAAGCCAGTGCTGCATTTCCATTTTTTGAAGCCCAGTTTCCTCTGTTATCTCGCGTTCTGCAGTCTGTTTTGCTGTCTCCCCTGGTTCTATGTGTCCTTTAGGAACCGTCCAACGATCTTTTGCATCCTGAATCAATAAAATTTCAATTCCATTACTTTTATTTCTACGCCAAATAACGCCGCCAGCTGTTGGCTCTCTAACTACCTCTTTAATAGATGGTCGCCTATTTCTGACTATATTTGTGAATGCTCGTATCGGTTTAGGTCTTCTCATTAATCTTTTACTTTCTTGGCAGATTTTACAGATTTTACAGCTTTTTTCTTTGTAGCCTTGGGTTTCTTTGTACCTTCTATCCCTTTTTGGACTGTACCAAGCACTCCATTGATAAATTTACTGGAATTCTCCGCCCCAAACTCTTTAGCAAGCT
>CAYVHE010000023.1:0-12119 GCA_964451085.1 uncultured Candidatus Saccharibacteria bacterium
TTGCATGTATTAGGCACGCCGCCAGCGTTCATCCTGAGCCAGGATCAAACTCTCCATTAAAGAATCTGTCTTACTCCAATAAATTAGAGTAATCTCAGAAAAAACCTAGTTTTTAATATATAAAACTAGAAAAACTGACGTTGATTTGCACTATTCAAATTTTAACGAACTTTTAGAGATACTCTAACAACAGTCCCCAAACGCTTAGAAGTAAGTTTACTTTCATACGATCAAATAGTCAAGCTAATTCTTGTATTTAATTGTAGTAATTTAATCTACTATTTTTTAGGTGTCTGTTTTTTTGGAGGTTTTTCGGTGTTTTCTTCTTTAACGTCTGCTTTAACTAATCCTAACGATATGACGCTATCATCATCTTTAAGCCGCATTACACGGACACCTTGAGTAGCTCTACTGATTGCCGGTATGTCTTTCATACCTAGTCTGATGGTTTGACCTTGTTTAGAAATTATGATAATTTCTTGGTCATCTCCGTCTTTAAGACTAGCTACACCCATCAATTTCCCGGTTTTCTTATTAACAACTGCAGACCTTATCCCAACTCCACCACGAGCATGAGCAGTAAATTGTGATACCTTTGTTCGTTTTCCGTAGCCATTCTCACTAATAACAAATATATTAGCTTCTTCTTCTACAATTACCATACCGATTACCTCATCACCGGTTCTTAAGCGTATTCCACGTACACCTCTTGACACTCTACCCATGGACCGTACTCCACTTTCATGGAAACGAATTGCCTGACCTTGTTGCGTAGAGATAATAATCTCGCAATCCCCGCCCGTAAATCGTACCCACTTTAGATGATCCCCTTCATCGAGATTAATTGTAATAAGGCCGGTACTTCTGACATTCTTATATGCTCCTACAAGGGTCTTCTTGACTACGCCTTTTTGTGTACACATAAATAAACAGCCGTCTTGAGAATCTGCTTTCAAGGTTATGATTGAAGTAATCTGCTCGTCAGGTTGAAGCTGCAATAAGTTTGCTATTGCTACACCTTTGGCGTTTAACCCTGAAGCTGGAACTTCATAGGCTTTTAGTCTAAATACTCTGCCTTTATCGGTAAAGAATAGTAGGAAATCATGGGTTTTAGCTAGTACGAGCTGTTTAATGAGATCCTCTTCACGGGTCTTCATCCCGCGTTTACCTTTGCCACCCCGACCCTGTTTGTGATAGTCGGACTCACTGCTTCTTTTGATGTAGCTAGCCGCTGTCATTGTTACAACAACTTGTTCATTTGGAATCAGTTCTTCGTCACTAAATTTACCTAATTCGTGCGGAATTATTTTAGTCCTTCGATCCTCTGCATACTTATCTTTAAGTTCCTTAAATTCGTCTTTTATGATGCCTAGAATCTTACTTTCGTCAGACAATATTAGCTCTAATTCTTTAATAATCTTGGTTAGCTCAGCAAGCTCGTCTTCAATTTTTTGTCTCTCTAGACCGGCTAGAGTTCTAAGCTGCATGGCTAGGATTGCCTTGGCTTGAATATCAGACAGTTTGAATTTTTTGGATAGATTATGCTGAGCGTCTTCAGTCGTTTTGCTTGCACGAATAATCGCAATCACTTCATCAATATTGTCTAGAGCTATCTTTAGACCTTCTAGGACATGGGCTCTGTCTTTAGCTTTACTTAGTTCATATTCTGTCCTTCGTCTTACAACAAGCTGTCTGTGCTTAATATGCTCTTTTATAATGTCCTGTAGACCAAGCACTCTTGGCTGTATACCGTCAATAAGCGCCATCATATTAAAGTTAAATGAAGACTGCAGCTGTGTAAGTTTATAAAGCTGATTTAATAATTTCTTCGGAAAAGCATCTTTTTTGAGGTCTACAATGATCTTTACTTCGCCCCTGGAACTCTCATCCCTAAGGTCTGCTATGCCGATAACCTTCTTGTCTTTGTGAAGTTCTGCGATCTTTTCTATTAAGCTAGCTTTATTTAAGCCAAATGGAATCTCTGATATTAAGATTCTTTGCCGCCCTTTATCTCCTTCAACTATCTCAGCAATACCCCGCACTATAACACCACCACGACCAGTAATGTATGCTGTACGCAGTGATTCTTTGCCATAAATGACTCCACCTGTAGGAAAATCGGGTCCTTTAACAAACTCAAGTAGATCGTCTACCGTAGCCTCAGGGTTATCTATTTGACAAATAGTAGCGTCAAGAAGTTCTCCTAAGTTGTGCGGAGGAATGTTTGTAGCCATTCCAACAGCAATCCCCAGTTGGCCATTCAATAGAAGGTTGGGCAGTTTTGCTGGTAACACAGTCGGCTCTTGTTCGGAACCATCAAAGTTATCTCTAAAATCAACTGTTTCTTTGCCAATATCTACTAATAATTCCTCGGCAATCTTAGCCATCTTAGCTTCTGTATATCTATAGGCTGCAGGAGGATCTCCGTCCATAGAACCAAAGTTTCCTTGCCCTTTTACTAACATATGTCGCATAGACCATGGTTGGGCTAGCCTAACCATAGAATCATATATAGAAGTGTCGCCGTGAGGGTGGTATTTACCTATAACATCACCAACAACTCTAGCGCTTTTCACGAATCTTGAGCCTGCTCGCCATCCATTTTTGTCCATAGAATATAGAATACGTCTGTGAACTGGTTTCAGCCCGTCTCTTACGTCTGGTAGCGCTCTTTCGACAATAACGCTCATTGAGTAGCGTAAATAACTGTCCTCCATGACACTTTCAACCGTACGTCGCTCTACTATGCGCGAGTGGTCTTCGTCATACACATTATCTAATACTTCTGGCACGTTTACGGCATTTTCTGTATTATCTTTTCTCTCTTCGTTTTCCATATCTATATGTCCAAATCTTTCACAAATTTTGCTCTTGAAGTAATAAAGTTCTTTCGCGGTTCTACATCTGCACCCATAAGTTTATTGAAAATACTGTCTGCTTTATCGGCATCCTCCACTTTTATCTGTATCAACACACGTTTTTCTGGGTCCATCGTACTGTCAAAAAGTTGCTCTGCGTTCATCTCACCTAAACCTTTGTAGCGTTTAATCTCTGTAAAACCAGCCTGCTTATATCTCTCATCCTCAGGGTTAATCTTTGCACCTTCTTTTTGCCTAGCTGCAATTGTTTTATCTAAGACCACATCAAGTTCATCCTCGTCATATATTAAAACATTCTTACCTTTACCGGCCTTTATTAGTTCAAACAAAGGTGGCTTAGCAAGGTATAAATGACCGCCATCTATAACTGGCTTCATAAATCTAAAGAAAAATGTCAAAAGTAGCGTTGCAATATGAGACCCGTCGACGTCAGCATCTGTCATTATGATTATTCGCCCATACCTTAGCCCCGTTACATCAAAAGATTCTTCTATACCAACCCCTAGAGCCTTTATTAAGCTGACGATTTCGTTATTAGCTAACATTTTATCCAAGCGGGCTCTTTCTACGTTCAATACTTTGCCTCTTAGGGGTAAAATGGCCTGAGTCTTGCTATCTCTACCACTTTTTGCAGAACCACCAGCAGAATCTCCCTCCACCAGGTAAACTTCTGAATTTTTGGGGTCTTTACTAGAGCAATCTGCTAATTTGCCGGGCATGCTTGCACCGTCTAATACACCTTTTCTGATGATATTTTCCCTGGCAGCACGAGCCGCTTTTCTGGCTCTATTTGCCAAAAGGGCTTTATTAATAATTCTTTTAGCAGTTGCAGGATGCTCTTCTAGATAATAGCTAAACCACTCAGAAAATACTGAATCCACATATCCTCTAACCTCTGGGTTTCCTAGCTTGTTTTTTGTTTGACCTTCAAACTGCGGATCAGGCAGTTTAACTAAAATTATTGCCGTTATTCCTTCTCTAGTGTCTTCTCCTGATAAATTCTCGTCTTTTTCTTTGAGTAAATTATTTTTTCTAGCATAATCATTGACTACTCGCGTTAATGCCGCTCTAAAACCTGTGAGATGCGTTCCACCCTCGTGGTTAAATACATTATTAGCAAAAGACCTTACGGTTTCTACATATGTATCAGTATATTGAACAGCTATCTCTACCTGACTATCCTTTACGGTTTTTTCTATATAAAAGACATCGTCTACTGATTCTTTACCAGCATTTAGATGCTTTACATAAGACTGGATGCCCCCCTCAAAGTAAAATGCATACTTTTTTTGTGTCCTCTGGTCCTCTACGTACGTCTTAACCCCTTTTGTTAAATAAGACTGATGACGCAGATAGTCCAATACCCACTCAAACTCAAAAGGGTCTTCGTTCATAATTGAGTGATCTGGCCAAAAAGTAATTACAGTTCCATCATGATCTGACTTGCCGACCTTTGTTATTTTAGTAGTTGGTGCACCAAACGCATATTCTTGTCGATATAAATTACCATCTCTTGAAACTTCTGCAATCAGTTTAGACGATAGTGCGTTTACGACGCTTACTCCAACTCCGTGAAGACCGCTAGAAACCTTGTACCCACCCTGGCCAAACTTACCTCCAGCATGAAGTACTGTAAGCACTGTCTCTAATGTACTTACTCCGGTCTTAGGATGTTTATCTACAGGAATTCCGCGACCATTATCTTCAACTTTTACACCGCCGTCTTCAAGTATCGTTACTCTTACTTCTGTAGCATAGCCTGCAATTGCTTCATCGATACCATTGTCAGCAACTTCCTTGATCATATGGTGCAGTCCGTCTATCCCAGTGCTACCTATATACATTCCTGGACGTTTACGAACGGGCTCTAACCCCTCAAGCACCTGAATAGAACTAGAATCGTATTTTTTGTTACTCACGTATCTTCATCCCTCTGTTTGTCGTTTAATTCATTTATACATAGTATAGCTAATAATGCTGTACTCTACAACTAAAATAGTCTTGATTGAACACATGATTTTATGGTTCAATAGCATTAGCGTATTATTAAAAAGAGGGTCAAAAAGTGTTCAAAAAATTAATATCCAATTTACCCTTTAATCCAAGTATCCTAAACCAGGTAGGTTTTTACTCTCACCGCCTACATCAAGAAAAAAGTATTAGACGTCTGGGGTTCGTATTTATGGCTTTGGCTGTAGCTGTACAGTCTTTAGCCGTTATTAGCCCACCCGAGAGATCTCTTGCTGCAGGCAATAACAGCATTATTAATGGCATAAAGACCAAACAAGACATCATCAATGCCTGGAACAACGATCCAACAGTCCCTAAAATATATGGAAAATTTGGTGTAACCCTTGATGACATTAAAGCTCTAAGCGATACGCCAAATTCAAAAGTAAGATCGAATGACGGCAATGATTGGTGGAGTATTGGTAGAAATTCACTGACCAGTTATACGAATGTTGCGGACACGTTTAAGAGTAGCCAAGTTGCAATACAATACGACGCCAACTCTTACGTTTATTATAGGCAGCTGAAGTCATGGGACATCAGAAACCCTTACAATACATACGACGCTTTTAAGGGGACCGCTTCTGAAACTGGGGAGCCTTTTTGGCTACTTATTGATTGCGGAAACCTTACAAGAATCGGTGAATATACCCCAGCTCCAGTGCCTAACCCAACTCCGACTCCTACCCCGACACCAACCCCAGTGCCAGTTAAGCCTACGTTAGACTTAAGAAAAACTTTCAATAAGCCTACAGAAACCTTGAAACCTGGAGACACATTTAGTTTTCGCTTCGAATACAGAAATAAGACACCAGATTCTCTAGCTAAAGACGTCTACATAACGGACAGTTTTGATATTAAAAATTTTGATATATTATCTCCGAAAGATTTACCGATAAATAATGGCTATTTGAAATACCCGGTAGGTAACCTTATGTTCACCCCGAACTACAAAGAACTAAATATAACCGTAAGACTCAAGAACCCACTGCCTACACCCACTAAAATTTGCAATGTATCGAGTTTAATAGCCTCTAACGCTTCCCCTAATAATTCTGATGCAGGTTGTGTTAACGTGATTAATCCTTGCCCCTACGACACTGACGTTTTAGATGTTAATAACCCAGAATGTGTTAAACCAAAAGTAGTCTGCAGTGTGGTTGACACTATTATCAATAGGACTACTAGAAAAGTTACATATAAAACTACGACGAGCTCTACAAATGATAAATTAGTAAATATTATTTCTTATAATTATGACTTTGGTGATGGCATAAAACAAACACTTACATCAAGTGATTTTACAAACACTACCACTCATGTCTATGACCCGGGTCAGTACACCGCAAACGTTCTAGTAAGTTTTACTGCCCCGACAGACAGTGGCACAACTAGCCAACAAACATCCTGCAGCCAAAACATATCTTTTGACGCGGACCAGCCGCTAGGACAGTCTAAAACCGTACGGAATATAACTCAAAAATTTGATACTGAAACTACTCTAGCCAATAAAGTTAAGGCTGGGGATACACTGGAATACATCCTTACGACTGTTAACTCTCAAAATTATGATAGAACGGGAGTTAAAATAGAGGATTACATCGGGGATCTATTAGACTATTCAACCCTAGACACCGAAGCACTTAAATCTTCAGGTGGAACTTTCGATACGACATCGAAGAAAATTACTTGGGACAATGTAGATATTATGGCTAATTCTCAGTTAAATAAGGTGTTCATCGTTAATCTACTAAACCCTATCCCTGCCACTAACTCACCAACAGCGACTAGTACTGACTTTGATTGTCGAATAAGTAACCAGTATGGCAATGAACTGACATTGGAAGTACAGTGTCCTATAGTTAAAGGGATTGAAACAATACCAAATACTGGGCCGGGCACTAGCATGACCTCTATATTTTTGATAACAACTGTTGTTGGGTACTTTTTTGCAAGGTCTAGACTATTAGATAAAGAAGTAAATATAGTTAGAACTGATTATACTACTTCAGGAGGGATGTAATGTCAGAAGTATTTAATGGTGGCCAGGAATTCAAAGAATCTGTACAGGATACAAATGAAGCCTTAAAAAACCCTGCCAAAAGTGTAGAGAAAGAGCTTACTCAAACAGAAAAACAACATGGAACAGAGAACCATATTGATACCCTGTCTAAATCTGTAGAGAAGCAAGCAATAAGCGGTAAAGAAACCGCTAAAGGTGAACATAGCCCAGTAAATCACCATCCCGTCCTTATAAATAAACAACTTAAAGATATGGCTTTTTCTAGAGCGTTGACTCGCGCTAGAAAAAAACTGCCCCTACCGGACCGTGCCTTCAGTAGGGTTATCCATAACCCTGTCATAGACAGAAGTAGCGATTTTGTTGGCAAAACAATAGCTAGACCAACACCATTATTATCTGGAGCTTTTTTGGCATTTATTGGTTCTACTGCATTATTGTGGATTTCAAGACATTACGGATATAGATACAACTATCTAGTTACATTAATACTATTTTTTGGCGGAGCAATTATAGGACTCTTTGCTGAGATACTTTGGAAGATGGCAAAAAAGATACCTAAAAGATAATTGAAATAAAAAAAGCATACAGACTATTAATCTAGCTACCTGGAGATTTTGACTACATGCTCTTGTGGGTTTTTAATGGATATGTGAGTTTCACCATTAGTAGTAACCTTAACTGGACTATTGTCGTTCTTGTGCTTATCGTCACCTACTTTGGTACTTGTGGACTGTTGTGGGGATGATACAATGGTTTTATTGGGTCCACCTGAGACTTCTGTAACTTTTGACTTGCCACTTACTGAAGACGACCGAGGTAAGTCCTGTGGTGATTGAGTGGATTGAGCGTTCTGGCTAACAACATTCGGAACTGGTGCGGCATTAGTTCCTGTCTGGCTTGATACAGGTTGTACTTGCTGACCAGGAGTATTCGGCTGTGGCTGAGAATTAGCCTCCGACTTATTAAAAGGTGACGCTGGGGTCTTAAAACTATTCGTTTTCTTTTTCTGGAGCCAGTCATCTAGAAATGATGCTTTACCCGCTGGCTTTCGCTGAGCTGGTCTTCCCGCTCTCGAAGCAGTCGGCTTTGCTCCCGGAGGGCTATTTGGGTCAGCTGCAGGCGTGCTTAATCTATCAAATATTTCTTTTTCTACTATAGCCTTAGGTCTACCAAACTTAGCAGCAGATAACTGTTTTAGAGCATCCCCTAGTTCTTTGTTGGGATTACCTAGAGGAGGTAAACCAGCCATACTAAACGATTGAGTTGGTATGCCACCAATCAGCATTCTAACTACAGCATTAAAGTTAGGGATTCTTTGCAAATCATCCATATCAAATACTGGCGAAAATTGCTTAACTAAGAACTCTGCATCAGCTGTACCAACACGAAATGACACTATCGTACCAACGTTACCAAATACTGCGTCTCTAATCTCCTCAGTTAACTGAGTAGTGAATTGGTTCGCAACAATTAAGTTAAGCCTGTACTTTCTAGCCTCACTTAGTATTGTCGCAAATGAGTCAGTAGAAAAGTTCTGAAACTCATCTACATATAAAGCAAAATCTTCTCTTTCGTCTTCTGGGATGTTGGCCCTACTCATGGCAGCTGCCTGAAACTTCATAACAAAAATCATTCCCAGTAATTTAGAGTTCATCTCCCCTGTTCTACCTTTACTCAAATTAACAAGTAGTATCTTTTTATTGTCCATTATTTCTCTTAGATTAAAGGCGCTTTTGGTCTGACCTATAATGTTTCGCATCATCTCATTTGCCATGAAGGCACCAAACTTACTAACAAACCACCCGAGAACCTCGCTCTTATGATAGTCACTAGTTTGAGCCATTTCTTTATTCCAAAAATCTAGTACCATCTGATCTTTAACAAATTTCAACTTATTCTTGGAATACTGGTTATCGGTAAACACCTTAGGGATGTCTATAAAAGTAGCACCCGCTGGATCGGCCATTATTGTAAGAGAGGCCATTCTAAACCAGTGTTCATACCTAGGACCGATGATTCCTTGGTGCATGGGGTCATAAAGTTTATAGAGCATATTGATTGCTTCCTGGATCAAGAAGTCTTTTTGCTCGGGTGATTCAAATTCAAACAGGTTAAGACCCAAGGGGTAGTCCATGTCAGCTGGGCAGAAGTATACTACGTCTTCTGTTCGTTCTTTTGGTACCATTGAGAGAAGTTTTTCTGCAGTATCGCCGTGGGGGTCAATAAAAGCAAAGCCTTCACCGTTTAGCATGTCTTGCAAAGCCATATTTTCGAGAAAAGTTGATTTTCCTGTACCGGTTTGTCCAACCAGATAAAGGTGTCTTCTTCTATCGTTTAAATCTAAGTTAATTTTCTTCTTAGCACCCCGGAATAAATTGTAGCCCAGCAGCAAGCCATCGTCTGGGATATTCCTTGGTCCATCAACCTGCTTAGATGCTTGACGCTCTAGTTGTGTTGTCGGAATGCTCTCTTGGCTAGGAAAGTGAAACAAAGTTGCTAGTTCAGTCGAGTTTAAAACTGTAGAATTATTTTCTGGCGGAAAAAATCTTAGTATATATGCTGTTATAAAACTATCAATATCCTTAGCAGGAGAGAACTTAAAGCCATTTCTTCCGGGTGAGTCATACAGAGAAAACGTTGCAACAACGCTATTCAGGATGGTCTGAGCACGTTGTGAAACATTGGATGATGCAACAACCCTTATTAAGACTTCATATGCTGAATGTTTAGCTTTTTCTTCCATAGCCTCAACAATCGACTGGTCTGCACCAGAAATCTGTTTATCTTCTGGACTTTTTTCTTTATCTTCAGGGGGCTTAACCGGCGCCCATATGGCATCCTTTAACCATCCGGAGGTTGCTTTACCAAAACTAGACTTTTTGTCTTTACCTTTTCTTTTTTTATCAGCCTTGCTAAGTGAATTCTTACGCCACACATCAGATGCAGGCCTAAGCATTATCTGAACTCCAGCACCATCCTCCTTGTCTAGGGTCGATAAAGCGTTCAGTAATGACTGCATCGTATCCCTTTTGAGCTCTTGATACGTTGCAATTGGGAAGGAGGAGTCCTCTTTTAGAGTTAGTTCGCCGCCCATTGTGCCTGAAGATTTTCCAATTGGACTAAATAAGTTGTGTTCTGCCACCTCTTCTAGCCTTGCAGATGGATAGGCGCTGGTTATTGCCTGTTCAACTAATTCAACCAATGAGACTGGTACGGCAGTATAGAAATACACAAAACCCTTAACTCCTACTATCTCTAAAGAGATATGACGCTGACCATAGAACCTACTCTTAAACCCTTTTTGAGCAGTACTAGAAATAATATTATAAAGAGTCTGAGCTTTAGATATGGTCTCTTCATTAACGTCTCTTGTGTCACGTGAACCTACTTCGGTATCAGAACTTTGAGGAGGCAAATGGATAAGCATAGGGACCATCTTTAGTCCTCGTTCGAAATTCTTTTGTTCTCTCAAAATTTTTCGTGAATGAAAATAAATTCCTATGCCTGATACAGATAAGATAACTAGAAAAACAATTATGGCTATTAAAAATACAGGCATTCTTATACGCCTCTCGGGTCGATGTCTTTATTAAAGCGCTTCTTAATATAATCAGCTTTTACTTTGTGGAGTTCCTGATTTTGTTTAAACGGGTCACCTTGTGTCTCGTCCACTATCTCTTTGGCTTTATTGACCCATTTTTTTTCAATTAAATCTATGTCATCAGCGGTCATCGGCAATGCACTACTGCCAATACTAGATACAACCCTCGGTGTGTTGGTGGGAACTGGTGCTACTCCATTAACTTGTGCCGTGGTGGCATCATTAACTGCTGCAGAAATCAGTCCTTGGTCTACTCCCGAAGAAGTATTCTTCTCAAGGGCCTTTGCGGCAGTGGTTTCTTGCACCGACTCTAGTGGTTCTGCTAAAACATCCCCTTCGTTAGCTTCTGGGCGCGGCAATATGTTGTGTTCATTCATTACGAATATGATTATACCAAGAAAACACTAAAACATCAGTCCCAAGATCTAGAAAAATAGAAAGCACCTATTATGGTTAAAGCGCTGGTCAACAAAACATCTATTAAAGAGAGTTGTCCTACCCCTGACAATAGTAATAAAGAGACTATTAGTGAAATTAAAACCGTAACAACAATTGTATAAGTACGTTTCCATTTTTTTATAAGAAGACCAAAAACTAGCATAAGTAATGAGTAACCCGTTATCCAAATAAATATAATCGGCAATAGGATAACACTGAAAGGTTTATTTCTAGGATTAACAAATAACAAAAAATAGCTAGATCCTAAAACACCCACTGCCAGAGCAACGACATGGTTAGTTTGGTCTCTTAAATATTTCATACTACAAGAGTACAGTAATAAAAAAACTGTACCAAGAGATTAAGTACAGTTTAATATATAAGAGAAGTCCTAGGACGGCAAATGCACTCTTGTAAAATTACTATTAAGCGCTTGTCGTCCATTAAGGACTATTGACTGACCGCCTTTTAGCGCTTTAGACACTATTAGGCGATAATTTTTATTTTATGATCCTGTTTGTTTTTTGTGAACCATGAATACATCCTAGCATTATTATATAAATATGTCAATAAGAATTTATGCATTTTTCTGTTGTGATATAAACTCTAACTGATTGGTAATCCTTGCTTATGCTTTTAGTATGCACTACATACTATTTATTTTTTACAACATATTTTTAGACATAGTTTTCTCATTATAATACTAGTTTGAACATTATTTTTATCTATTGTTCGTAGACATACCCATCTCGTGTAGCCTACGCTACGCTATCGATATTTGTTCTGTATATATACTAATTACAGTCTTTTTGGCTATCAATATTCCCTCTTTTTTGTTTGGTCCATACTTCGCAACGGACCGATTCAAAACTTATTTAGTCAGCTAACAATTGAGTTTATAGCTTTTTTTGTATTTTTCGTTCTTTTGGTTACACACAATTAAAAGTCCTTGTACGTTCCTTACTGGAATGGTGCTGCCACCGTCATACGCCATAAGCCTGATAAAGCCTACTTAATGACCACTAATTCATTTTTATATGGCTTACTGTGCAATTCTATAAGAAGTAAAGCGTTGTATATCCAGATAAGTATAATGCAGATACTAATAGGTAAGATAAAATCTTATTGACATAAGCACTAAACATCGGTAGTCTAATGATAGTACTTT
>CAYVHE010000024.1:0-11590 GCA_964451085.1 uncultured Candidatus Saccharibacteria bacterium
GCTGCAACTACTGACATTGTGCTTATAGTAGCTGCAAATTCTATCCACCTAGAAGAGTTTATCTCTTTATCTAGGTCTGATTCATAATATTTTCTACATACTGTTGCAAGAAGTAGGTGTGTCAGTGCAGAAATAAAGAAGTACCCAGCAATTATATAAGCTATGTTTATGTCAAATAAAGTTCTAGTAGCCGGAACTACTGCGGCATTTGAGGCTGGAGAAGCTAATTTATCTGTAGTTATAAAATTGGTACTAACAGAGAATAATTTATTATCACTTAGCGCTATTATTGCCACGCCCTGCGCAACTTGAAGGGCTGCGATTACCCAATTCCAGATTCTTAAAGTTTTATAATCAGCTAATTTAAACTTTGATCTAGAAACGGAGGACTTACTGCCTTTTTTGTTCTTAGAAATAGTCGTTTTAACACTTGCCTTGGTCGTAGTTTTTTTCTTAGTTACTACACTCTTTTTAGCTGATGTTTTTTTAGTAGTTCTTGGTTTCTTTGTGGGTGATTTCTTAGTTGTTGTAGCCATGAATTCTACTATAGCACAGCACGCCTAACTATTGGCTAATTTGGGGGGATTTAAGGACAAGGATTTTTATCAACATAACTAAAGTTATATTTACTCTTGAAGTAGTTTTCTATTAGTTGTAGCTCACTGCACACAAATGCTCTGTCATATACAAGTACCTCTGCTACATCCATATCAGCATAATCAGCTCCTACGCTTCCTGAACGCCTGCCCCCTAAATATATCTGATCAACTGTGTAGTTGACGGTAAAATCAGGATTGTAATTATCGGGATTACTGTTCTTTAGTAATCTTTCGCTGTATAAATCACTCATTCTTGAGGTAAAAGCCCCCCAGTTGCCGTCAATTGCGTTTACGATAGTCCTTCCGGTCGTATTGTCGTAGACTTGCTGTAGAGTGCTAGAACTCCCGCTTTTCATAAACGGCACAAGACCATCTGGCGTATTATTGTCATCGTTTTGTGCTGTATTCATAACACTTAAGAATCTAGCGTCGGTACTTGAGGTTGTCCTTGGAGCCATAACCATAAATGCCACGAGTTCTCTGTCTGACAAGCTATTTATAGCAGACAATAAAGCACCGTTAGACGAAAACCTAACTGCATTTTTGCCATTCACTTGATTCAATTTCAAGATTGGGCGTGTGCCATAAGTAAATACTGCGTTATTGTTGTTACTAGATCTATCATACCATTGGTCAATGCTGTCTCCATCCGCAGTAGCCTTCGTAACTCCTCCTCCACCGCCTGCCCATTGTATAAACAATTTTGGATCACTACCGTTTTTGCCTTTTTCAGCTGTGCGTACCCCATTTCCGGTTATCCAGCTAATACTGAAGGCCATTGAGTTCCCGTTAGCCCATCCTGCTCTGTTAACCAGTTCTTGTACAATTGCAGTAACATCTACACGCTCATTAGCACCGCTAGAACCTACTATGTTCCAATTTGCGGGTTGCCAAGTAACACTAGCTGTTGTCTTAGCTGCGTTTGTTACTGCGTAATCACCACTCCAAGCTCCAGGATTATCTTGCGAAACTCCCTGAACGAGCAGCTGTACAGCTCCGGCAGATTTTGTCTCATCAGTCGTAAACTGGATGTAAGAGTTCTGGATTGTTGCTGCTTGTGGGGTAACTATGCTTTTAAATCTAAGTCCTATAGTCTGATGGCCTTTACTGTTGCCATCCCATGACATTTCAAGATCGTCGCCACCAGAGCTTAACTTGCCCTGTTTTTTAGATGCGTCCGAGCCACGCTCTTCAACTACACTATTTCCATTACCATAAAGTGAACTTACTGTTTGTGTATTAGAGGCATTGGATTTATAGAGTGTGTCAGATTCATTGGCATCTAGCCACAATAAAGGGTTAAAGGAGTCTGGATTGGTTGTATCATTGTCGTTATCGTTGTTGTCGTTATTGTCATTAACATGTTCTCCGCTTCTTATGATTGTTGCTTTTATATCCCTAACTACTTTGGCATTAGTGGCTAGGGTAGGAATGTAAACACGACCAATCCCTTGAACTCTTTTCGCACTTGGTCCCTGCGAGAACAATACAACCACCTCGATTGTAGCCCTATAGAAGTTATTAGAAAATAAATCTTGTTCTGTTGTTCCGTTATAATCAGCGTTCAAATCATATTGTTCTGTAGCATAATCTATGGCTGCCTTTGAAGCTATGTGGGCAATCTGCACCTGAGTATGACGAACTGCGGAACCGTTAGCTTGAATCGCAACTTGCACCAAAGAAGTACCGACGATAGAAATTATGATAATGAATGTCATTATCATTGGTAGTATAAAACCTTTATTTTTATACATGGGTTAATTGACCTTTTTCATTGTTATTGAAGTAACTACTTGAATATTATCGCCAAATATTTTTTCACCTAGGGTCAGGTTAACTTTCACCTTCTCTGCGTCCCAGATATTCCCAGTCGACGGGATAAAAACGTTATCCTCGTCGTAGTAATCTATAGTGAAGTCCACAACTTTATCCGATAATATTGCATCAGCACTGTTACACCCGCCGCTCCCAACATTTGCTGCAGGGCAAGACTGAATTTTAAAGTTTGTATTACAGGTAGTGTACTGGGGGGTTACTGTTCTTCTAAACAAAGTTTTGTAATCACCTTTGGCGTTATCTTGAGTAAAATACATCAGGTTATCTATAGCAATTGGATTATATACGCTACTACATCCGTAGAGATTCTTAAATACAAAATCTCTATTAGCGTCTCTCCTGTCAGCGGTCAAAGCAGTCTCGTAAACAATCAACGTATTTGGGGTAGTGTTACTAGACCACCCACCAGGCGGAGCATAAGAATCGGATAAATCACTTTTCATATACTCCCCGAAATCAGTAGAAAATAACAATTCGTCCTCTAAAGAAATAAGCGTAATCTCCCCTTCCATGCGTAGATTAACTCTCGCTGTAGATTTTTGTAAATCACCATATTGTGTGTACATCGTAGTAGTAATAACAAGAGCAAGCACGCTAGCAATAGGAAGTGCGATTAATATTTCTACCAATGAAAAGCCGCGAGAAGAATCCTGCGTTAGTTGGCCTTTTAACCAATGCTGTATTTTTAGATATATCACCTACCTACCCCGCCTTTTTGAATGTAGGTACCGTACTCTACTACCCTATTTCTTGCACCATACCTATAGTCTATAACAAAATTAAGTTTTATAAGGTTAGATTTATCATGATGTTTTTCATGCTTTTCACCATCATCCCCCTGTTCACTTGCAACATACTGCGCATAGACCAAAGCCGTTCCGCCTTTTATTTGCCCATTGGAGTCCGCTAACATCTGAGTTGAAAAATCCTCCACTAAATAGTTATTAGAAGAGTTACCTATGGGGATATTATCAAATTTCATATTCTCGTATTCTTGTACTTTAGCAAAGGCAATGGAATTAGCCGTAAGAATTGATTCTGTGCGGGTGTTGGCTTGAGAGGCCAATACTAGTAACTGGAAACCCACAAGCAAAACTACTGATGACAGCGCAAGCGCTAGCAAGATTTCAAGTAAACTAAAACCGGACTTACGCCCTAACTCTTTTTTTAACATAACCACAATGTTAGTATAGACCATTCTATTTTAAAATAGAAACAAATTATAGCTCATTTTTATCATTCTATAGAAAAAGCAGTAATAATTTGTGTTTTAACTCTTATGATCCTTAGATTTCCTGTAAACTTCTGGATATATGTCTTTGGTAACTTCATCAATCTCGTGACGAAGTTGCGGGAAAGGAACCCCTTCCCGGGCGCTAACTCCTTCAAAAACCCAAAAAACTCGTTCCGAAAAACCCATACCGCAAGCCGGAGGCATTCCATATTCAAGCATTTCCACAAAATCGATATCAAGCATCATAGCTTCATCGTCGCCATCATCACGCATCTGTTGCTGCTCTAAAAACCTATTCAGTTGATCTTGAGCATCGTTAAGCTCTGAGAATAAATTGATTAATTCACTACCTGCGATAACTGCTTGAGCTCTTTGAGTTACCCTTTGGTCATTAGGATTAGACTTAGATAACGGTGATATAAACTTAGGCGTATTAATAAGCCATACAGGACCAGTGACCGTTGCCCTGACTTTCTTCCAAAGTTTATCAATTCCTCTTGGAATACTGTCTGCTTTTTCTACTTCTAGCCCGTTGTCTTTTAGAGCTTTCTGTACTTCTTCTATTTTGCACTCAAACACGTCAATGTTGTAGTGCTTCTTGATAACTTCAGCGTAGTCCCATTTTTCCCATTCTTTGCTCATATCGACTTTCATATCTCCTACGTCAAAAGACAAGGTACCAAAAGTTTCTTTAAATATAAATTTGAACATATCTTCCATAAACGTCATGCCGTCTTGCCAATCGGCATATGCCCAATACCATTCCATTGCTATGTGCTCCGGAAGATGTTCTTCGCTGTAGTTCTCGTTTCTAAACCTTGGGCCCACATCGTAAACCTTCTCAAACCCTGCCCCAAGCAGTCTTTTTAGAGGTAATTCATGGCTAATGCGTAAGTAAAAATCTTGATCCAGCGCATCCATATGAGTAACAAAAGGAGTCGCATCGGCTCCTCCGGTTGTATGCTCCAAAACCGGTATGTTGACTTCGTAAAATCCCCTGTTATCTAAAAAAGCTCTTGTGGCTTTCCAAAATTTACTGCGACGAATAAACCTTTCCTTAACATCCAGGTTTACATTCATATCCACATATCGTCTTCTTAGGCGTTGCTCTTTATCTGTAAACCTTTCTTGAGCACTCGGCATGGGTCGTAAAGCTTTACTCAAAATTCTTAGAGTTTTGTATGAAACAGAAATTTCACCAGTCTGAGTCTTTATTACCTCTCCCGTACACTCTACGAAATCTCCTGTATCTAACAGTTTGACTTCTTGCGGTAATTTAAGCTCACTGTTATCTCTATTCGGTTCTGGGGCTTCTGTATCTTTTTTAATAAATAGCTGCACGGAACCACTGTCGTCTCTAATAACTACAAAGGCTAGCTTTCCAAAGGTTCTAATGGACATAATACGGCCAACAACAGTAACTGTTTTGCCCTGAAGTTTTTCAAAATGATTCACAATATCCGACAGTTTATTAGTACGATTTGAGGAAGCAGGGTATGGATTAACACCAAGGGCGCTGATTTTATCTTTCTTCAGCAGTCGTTCATCTCGAAAATCTTTTAAAGTAGCCATCTTGCATCCTCGGTTAAGTTAAGTGAAAACTTTGATTGTGCGTGCTCTGCTATCGTTCTTGCGAGAAGGCATATCCGTAGATATACAGACAAACAAAACGGTAGCAGCGCGCCACAAACAATGTTTGAATCTGGAGCGAGGATGTTAGATGGGTACATAGCCATGGTTTATATACTACATTATTTGCCACCACTATAACAGTAGTAGTAATCTTTACGCTAAACTATCGACTTTATTTTGTAAGTTGTTGTCTTTGAAGGGGTAGCTATCTCTACTTTATCGCCGATTTTTTTGCCCAGTAGTGCCTCACCAATTGGAGACTCATTTGATACTTTACCTTCTAATGGGTCGGCTTCTACTGAGCCAACTATAGTAAATGTTACGTGGCCTTCGTCGCCAGTCAGACTAACTGAGTTCCCTAATTCTACGATGTCTTTATTCTTAGGATTTTTTATTATTTCAACATTTTTAAGAATGTGCTCTATCTCAGAAATTCTAATTTCGGCACGTTCTTGGTCTTGCCTAGCCGAGCTGTACTCTGCATTTTCGGATAGATCACCAAATTCTCTAGCTAATTTGATTCTTTCTGCCATCTCACCACGTTGAGACAATAACCCTTTAAGCTCTTGCTCTATCTCTTTTACACCGTCAGCAGTCAATTTAAATTGTTTCTTCATCCCTTAGTCCTCTAATTAATTATTGTAAGTAAGGTTTATTCACTTATTCGCAAATCTTGTGTAATTCACTATAGCAAATCATCCACGATATTCCTATTAATTTTATGCCCTATTTCAATCTCTCAGAGATTTTAGAACTAACAAATTTTACTATGTCAGAAATCGCTATCATCTTAGAGTCTTGATCTGTTCGTTCCTTGTATTCTATGGAGCTAGTAGCTAGAGATTTATCACTAATAACTATTCTAATTGGAATACCCATTAAGTCAGCATCAGCAAACTTATCGCCGGGTCTTACGTTGCGGTCATCATACAAAACCTCAATTCCTGCTTTTTTAAGATCATTGTAGAGTTTTTCGGCAGGTTCCTCTACCGAGCCTATGGATACCAAACAAACCGTATATGGTGCAATGTTCATTGGCCACACCAAACCTTTTTCGTCAGCTAGTTTTTCTGCAATCACACCAATAATTCTTGTAATACCTATGCCGTAAGAACCCAATATTACTGGTTTCTCTTCGCCTTGGTCGTCAGTAAAATACAAGCCAAGTTGCTTACTTTTAGAATCACCAAAACTAAATATGTTACCGACTTCTGCTGTCTTTACTTCTTCTAATTCACTTCTAGTAAGCCCATGTTCTTTAATGACGTCGTCTGTTAATACCTCTTTATTTATGGCAATCTTCTTTTTTGAATCTAGGTACACGATGTCTTCACCAGCGTCACAAATAGTCTGGAATTCGTGTGAGAATTTTGTAAATGCACCACCACTAGCAACCGTAAAGAAAGTCGAATCCCCTACTCCTAATCTTGCAAATACTCTGTGATAGGCGTCTATGCAACTCTGATAAAATTTTTCGTGCTGCGCCTGATTAATTGAGTATGAATATAGATCTTTCATGATAAACTCACGACCACGCATGATTCCGCTTTTCGCTCTCAGCTCGTTGCGCATCTTATTTTGAAACTGATAAGCATAGGCTGGTAAATCTTTATAACTCTTAAGATGATTGGTCATCATGTCTGTTATCGGCTCTTCATGGGACCATCCAAGACCTAACTTTTGCCCGTTTTGCAAAGCTGTCTTAAACCAAACATCAACATTTTTCTCATCCCACCTGTCGGTTTTTTCCCAGACATCTTTTCTTTGTAATGTAGTCATCAACAACTCGTTACCACCAATAAAGTTCATCTCTTCACGAACTACTTGTTTAACCTTTTCTATTACTCTTAGACCTAAAGGTAAGTAGTCATAGGCTCCTGCCATTTCTTTGTGGATATACCCTGCTCTAATAAGCCACTGAGCGTTTTTAGAGACCTCATCTGCTGGAGCTTGTTTCTGAGTTCTGGTAAATAATGTACTTCTTTTCATATCTTTTGCTTATCCTATATTTATTAAGTATTCAATTCTGCTAGGTGTATCGGCCTACGCCGGAATGGGGTAGTTAAGATTGGTAGAGTTAATAACGTCTTTCATCGTCTACATTGTATTAGATTATAAACAAGACTACAAAAGCAATAGTGTTTTTTATTCCGTGTAAGAATATATTTGTCCACAATGAATCAGTTTTTACATATACCCTGATTAAGAATAATGATAATAAAGTCGTATCGGCTGCCGCAATCCAATTAAGTGAGCTACCCGAGAAGAACTCTAGATGAGCTAAACCAAAAATTAAACTTGTAATAACTGCCGCAACTCGTATATCTAGGATTTTTCTTAGTTTTTGAAACAAATAACCTCTGAACAATATTTCCTCTGCAACAGCCGGAAGAATAACTAAAGTTAAGAAAACGAATATTAAGTTTGTCCCCTGTTGGTTAGTAAATCCAAGTTGCTGAACCTGATTTGTGTCTACTGTAGGTATAAAATTATTAATAATCATCACCAAAACTATAAATGATAAAAAGTACAGTCCATAGGTAAGCAATGCTATACCAAAGTGTCTTAATTTAGGCCATCCCTGGAGCTTAACGGCTGCAAAAAAATTAGACTTGCGCAATATATTTAGCCAGTAGATAAGGCCAACTGTGATTAACTCAATTAATAACGTAACCAAAAACTGGCTAATAGCACTGTTTTCTAGTGTTGAGGTGATCTCGGCCTGACTAAAGCCTAATGCATAATAAAAGGCCAACGCCGTAAATACACCCACAAACTGACCTATAAAAAATATCGATACTGCTCCAATTATCACAGAAAAAGACTTTTTAATTTTAGCATTCGTAGTCAGTGTACTAGGCTGGCTATCTTTGACGGTTTCAGAGGATAAATCTTTGGACATCTAATATGGTTATTAGTAGAAACAACACCATTAATACCGCAAATCCGGTACCGTGTATTCTCTCTTCTATTTTTTTAGTTAATACTTTTCTTCTTGCCCTATAAAAGAGTGTTACAAAAAGCCTACCGCCATCAAGGGCTGGAATTGGTAAAACATTCATGACCGCCAGTGATAGTGATATAACAGCAACTATCATCAACATAAAAACAGGACCAAGGAAGCTAGAACTACTGAATATATAACCAACTCCAACTAACCCAGAGACCTGCTGAGTTGCAGCTGCTGTATCACCATGAAATAAACCACTAACTATAGACCAAAGACCCTTTAGAGTAAGCACGGTATACTGGGCTGCAACACCGGCACCGACTACTGGTGCGGACCACGTAGATTTGCGAACAATATAATCGTCAGGGACAACTCCCAAATATCCCTTTGGGGTATCAGTTTTTTTACTTTCTGCTACAGTTGTAAGATCACGTAAAACAGCCTGCAATTCTTTTGCTTCTCCGTTTCTTAGCACCTCTACGACCACTTTTTTGCCCGCCAATGCTTTGGTGGCATTTCCTAGCTGGTCGGCGCTTGAAAGTGTAAAACTAGTAGGGTCTTCTGTGCTTGAAATTGATTTAATATTATCCTTGGCTAATAATCCAGCCTTTTCTGCCGGAGAATCTGGTGCTACATACCCAGCCAATACCTTTTGGTTAGATATTTTGGTATCACTAGCGACAGTAAATTGATTATCTACAAGTTGCGGCATCCCTATTAAGGCGATTAGAGTAAACAGGATAAATGCAGCTAGTAAATTCATGGTTACACCGGCTAGCATTACCTTGACTTTATTTCCAAGACTGGCAGCGCCAAAGGAACCCTCAGACTTATCGGCATCATGTTCGCCCTTTAACTTAACAAACCCGCCAAACGGCAACCAATTAAGAGTATACGTCGTACCATTTTTCTTACCTAACACCTTGGCTCTAGGAGGAAATCCTATTCCAAACTCTTCTACTACAATCCCTGCTCTCCTAGCCGCAATAAAATGCCCGGCTTCATGAGCTATAACTAACAATATTATCAACAAAAACCCCACTACAACTAACATCTATAACGCCTCTTTCATATTTTTGTACACTTCTATCACCTTTTTTATAATATCTATTATAAACTCTTAGACCGTAGTTATTTCTTTTTCTTTGTTGGCCGAAATAGCTTCCATCTGACGTTTGGACTCGTTCATGGACTCTTCTACTGATTGCTGCAAACGCTTGGCGTCATCTTCGCTCAGACTTTTATCCTTTTTTGCTTTATCCAAAGAACTCATTGCATCATGTCTGGATTTTCTTAGAGATATAAAGGCGTCTTCTTGCTTTTCACCTAGCTGTTTTACTATCAGTTGGCGTCGCTCTTCTGTTAGAGCAGGTATTTGGATTCTGACTATTCGCCCATCATCTGCAGGGTTCAGACCTAAAGTCTGATTGTTACGTATCGCTGCAGAAATATCAGCCATAGTAGCAGGATCAAAAGGAGAAATTTGAATCAATTGTGCTTCCGGTGTAGAGATTGTAGCCAATTGTTTTAAGGGTGTTTTAACGCCGTAAGCCTCAACCATAACATCCTCAACCATACTAGGATGTGCTCTACCGGTTCGTAGTTTGTTGGTCTCTGACTTAAAATGCTCAACAGCTTGCTTAAAGCGTTGTTCTGTATCGTTAACTATTTTTGTACTATCCATTTAAACACCTCCTTTATTCTTCTATAGGGTTTCTACCTAATAATTATACATTAGGAGTAAGCGTTTACTAAAAAACAAAGAGTTCTAAACGAGCTCGCCGAGTTGGAGTCGTGAAAAGCGCCTAACAACTATATTTTCGCCTAGTTGAGCGTTAGCTTCCTTAACCACATCACCTACTGTGATATCTGGGTTTTTTACAAATGGCTGGCTTAATAAACATCTTTCAGCAAAATGCTTTTTTAACATCCCCTTAACAATATTATCTATCATTTTGTCCGGTTTGCCTTCTGCTTTAGCTTTGTCGCTAAATTCTTTGGACTGTTTTGTTCTTGCTTCGTCACTAATATCATCCTCGGATACATACGCTGGCGCACTTGCCGCGATGTGCATGCTTATATCTTTAACTAAATTTGTAAAAATCTCGTTTTTGGCAACAAAATCTGTTTCACAATTAACCTCTACCAAGACACCAATCCTGTTGTCGTGCAGATAAGACCCAATAACTCCGGCTCTAGCTTCTCGCTCACCGCGCTTGTCAGCCTTTGTTAGACCTTTTTTCCTCATTGCCTCTAAAGCCTTATCAAAATCACCCTTAGTCTCTGTTAGCGCTTTTTTAGCATCAGTAAGGCCGACGCCTGTTAGGTTCTTTAATCTTTTAATATCATCGATTGATAATTTCATTTTCTCTCCTTTAATGTAAATTAAGCGGCATTACTAGCACTTTTGCAGTATTAACTTTCTTTTGGTTTGCTTTCAGCTTCTGGTTTTGGAGCTTTTTGAGCAGATTTACCCAACTCTATAGCTTGCTTAACGTAATCAGTTATTAGTTGAATCGTCTTAAGCGCATCGTCGTTTGCTGGTATCGGATAAGTTACGGTTCTTGGATCGGTATTGGTGTCCACTAGCGCAACAACAGGAATATTTAGTTTAGTAGCTTCAGCCACAGCGTTTTTATCGTGCAAAACGTCAACAACAAAAACAATTGCTGGTTTAGCTGGCATCTCTTTGATACCGCCATAAAGTATATTCATATCGTCTATTTCTTCCTGATAACGCTGGACCTCTAATTTACCAAATTTGGCAGCTAATTCTCCGGTAGCCATTCGTTCTTCAAGTTTCTTTAGATGCTTAACTCTTTCACCAATTGTTTTTTGGTTTGTAAGCATTCCCCCCAACCATCTATTAACTACAAACGGCATGTTGGTTTCATCAGCAACTGACTGTATAGATTCTACTGCTTGCCTTTTAGTTGAAACCAGTAATATTTTGCCACCACCGGCAACTGCTGCAGTTATGGCGTCCAGAGCTTCTTCTAACTTTGAGGCGGTCTGAACCAAATCTATAATGTGATTTCCACCTCTTTTACTATGTATATACTGTCGCATAGCTGGGTGCCAACGACTGGTTTTATGCCCAAAATGAGCACCTGCTTCAAGCAGTTTTTTTACGTCAACCTCTATCTTTGAGGCCATATTATTATCCTTTCTCTTCACCGTATTTTACTCGCTAGCACAATGCTGTTGAGAGGATTAATGTGTACGGTTGTTTAATTATTGCTAAGCAAGATTTTAACAGATAGACAGTTTTTTTACAACTCCTTACGTATTAACTCACCACCTTTGCAACATAATTTGTACTAAAAAAGGTAGGCATCC
>CAYVHE010000025.1:0-3969 GCA_964451085.1 uncultured Candidatus Saccharibacteria bacterium
ATGCTCAGGCTGAGACAGTAATTCAACAAAATGTAAAAAAGGCGGAGCAAGAGCTTAAAAAAGTATTTGGAGTAAACGAGTTTACGCTAGTCAACAACCTGGACTGGACTAAGGATGTTAAGGTTTTAGATTTTTTAAGAGATATCGGTAAATTCTACTCTATGACTCCCTTAATTCAACGAGACTATATTGCTTCTAGGCTAGGAGACGGTGGTTCTGGTATTTCGTTTAGCGAATTTGCCTATACTTTACTTCAGGGTATGGATTTTTTATATCTTTTTGATAATTACGGAGTTACATTGCAACTTGGCGGCTCCGATCAATGGGGCAACTGTTTGTCAGGAGTAGACTTAATTAGAAAAAAACGCGGTAAAGAAGTTAATGTAATGACTCTGCCGCTAATCATAAATAAAGCTACAGGAAGAAAATTTGGCAAAACTGAAGAAGGAGCTATTTGGCTAGATGAGTCCAAAACAAGCGTATATAAGTTTTATCAATTTTGGATTAATATCGATGATGCCGGCTCGGAAACTTACCTTAAAGTTTATACAGAGCTCGATAAAGAAAAGATTGATGAGCTGGTAGCTGAGCATAATAAAGCTCCTCATTTAAGATTAGCTCAAAGAGCATTAGCGTATGAAGTTACCGCTATTGTGCATGGCAAAGAGGCAGCGAATCAAGCTAAACGTATTAGTGAGTCTTTGTTCGGCGACTCGGGGTATCATGATTTATCGGCGGAGGACTTTAGGGTTATTCAATCGGAACTACCTGGTATACAAGTTACGGACGGGGCAGGTCTAGTTGATGTTTTAGTAGAATCGGGGCTTGCATCAAGCAAAGGAGAGGCTCGACGTTTGATATCTCAAGGTTCAATTAGGGGTAATGACAATATAGCTTATTCCGAAGACAATCAAACCTTAAATAAAAATGTTTCAATAAACGGGTTTATTGTTCTGTGGAAGGGTAAAAAATACCCGGCTGTGGTAGAAATACAATAAATTTGATAAACTCTTAAACTATGACAAAAAAACCTAAGCATTTAAATAAAGCAAATCAGTATAATGACCCGAAGCATAACTATCTGAAGTATTGGGATGGTAGAGAATATGAGAATGCTGCTGAGGAATTAGCTATACGCAGATTTTTAAAAGGATTACATTTTAAAAAGGCAGTTGATGTTGGTGGTGGATATGGCAGGTTGTCGGTAGTATTAAGAGAGTTTGCAGACGATGTAACGCTAGCAGAACCTTCTCAGCAGCAGCTAGATATTGCTAAAGATTTCTTAAAAGGTAAGCCAAAAGTTATTAGTAAATTAGCTCAAGCTGAGGATTTGCCATTCGAGGATGGGGAAGTGGATTTAGCAATGGTTGTTAGAGTTATTCATCACTTGCCAAATCCAGTTGCAGCCTTTGAAGAAATTCACAGAGTATTAAGAAAAGATGGATATTTTTTACTAGAATTTGCCAATTACAGTAACTTCAAAAATAGAATCAAGTATCTTGCTAAGCTTAAAAAATTGCCCGTCGACCCAGTTGACATCCGCAGTGAAGAAAATAAGGGTGGCAACAAGATACCTTTTGTTAACCATAATCCTAAAACGGTTCGTAAACAATTAGCTCAAGCTGGTTTTAAACTAGAAAAAACCCTATCTGTATCAAATTTTAGGTCACCTACTATAAAGAAAATCCTATCCAAAGAAGTATTAGTAAAATTAGAAGATAAACTACAAAAACCCTTAGCCAAGACCTACTTCGGCCCATCGACTGTATACCTACTTCGTAAGGTATAGAGTATGCTGATAATTGATAATTGATAATTGACGCCTGATACCTGACGTAGGACTACGGCTTATGGCATACTGTTAGTATGACTATTACGGATTTGAAGGGTGTTGGTGAGGCATCAGCTAAGCTATTAAACAAGCTTGAGCTTAATAATGTATCTGATTTAATCAATAATATACCTCGCCGTTATGATGACTTTTCTAATATAATTCGGGTTAGCACAATTGGACCGGGTATGGTTACCGTTAAGGTAAAACTCAGTTCTGTAAAAAAGCGCTACTCTAAAAAAGGCCTACACATTACGGAAGCTCTAGCCAGTGATGAAACCGGAAGTGTACGAGTGATGTGGTTTAACCAACCCTACCGCGCAAATAGTATAAAACCAGATGTAGAGTATTTTTTAAGTGGTGAGTACGCCAGTAACTATAGGTATTTTGTAATTACCAATCCCGTAACTGAATTAGTATCTAGTTTCCCGTTGCATACCGCTAGAATTGTTCCACAGTATAAACTTACAAAGGGTATATCCTCTAACCAAATTCGTAGATTTACTAAAGCCGCTTTTGACGTAATTAGCCCTAAAGAGATATTGCCAAATTGGTTAATCGAGGATTGTGGTCTAATTGGTAGAAAAACTGCTTTGTTTAATCTGCATTTCCCAGAATCTCTGCAGGATATAGAAACGGCTCGTATGCGCATTGGCTTTGATGAAGTTTTTGAGCTAACTCTTGCCAGTGAGTTAAACAAAAAAGCTTTAGAGGCTGAAAAAGGCAATAAAATTTCCTTTGATGAGCAATACGTTAAGGATTTTGTGACTTCACTGCCGTTTAAGCTTACTGATGATCAACGCAAATGTTCCTGGCAAATCTACAAGGATATGGGAAGTAGTAGACCGATGAACCGTTTGTTAGAAGGCGATGTTGGTTCCGGAAAGACAGTTGTGGCGGTTATGGCAGCGATATCTGCAGTAAAAGCTGGTTATCAAGTCGCTTTTATGGCGCCGACAGAGATTTTGGCTAAGCAACATTTTCACTCTATATCTGTATTACTGAAATCCTCAAATCTAAAGGTACAAGCAGAGCTAATTACAGGTAGTTTATCCAAAAAAGTCAAACAAGGCTTACAAGAAAAATTATCTTCAAAAAATGGCGTAGAACTTATAATTGGTACTCACGCTTTAATTCAATCGGACATTAAGTTTCATAAACTCGGTTTAATAATTATTGATGAACAACACAGATTTGGTGTAGAACAGCGTAAACTACTCCAAGCCAAGGCTAAAACTATTCCACATATGCTACATATGAGTGCTACTCCAATCCCAAGAAGCTTAGCACTAACACTGTACGGTGAACTTGATATATCCAGGATTTCCGAGATGCCAAAAGGGAGAAAAATGGTAGATACTAAAGTGTATATTCCGGAGAATCGCGAAATTGTGTACCAAAAAGTTAAGGAAGCCGTAGCAAATGGAAATCAAGCTTTCGTGGTAAGCCCGCTGATAGAACAAGGAGATGATAAAAAACTCAAGTCAGTTGAAACTCTTTATAAAGAATTAAGCAAAAAGTATCTTAAAGGCTTACATATTGAAATGTTACATGGAAAAATGAAAAGCGAAGAAAAAGAATCCATTATGCAGTCATTTGTCCACGGCAAAGTTGATGTTTTAATCTCTACTACGGTAATAGAAGTAGGCGTGGATATCCCTAACGCTTCTATTATGGTCATAGAATCTGCCGAAAATTTTGGTTTAGCACAATTGCATCAACTAAGGGGAAGAGTAGGCAGAGGAAGCCAAAAGTCTGAATGTTTATTGGTGTTATCAGAAAACGACACGTATTCTAAACGAATAGGCGTTATGGAGAGGGTTAACGACGGGTTTAAGCTTGCAGATTATGATTTAGAACTGCGCGGTCCTGGTGCAATATATGGTACTTTCCAACACGGTGCCCTAGACCTTAGGGTTGCTAAGTTAACAGATATAGAATTGATAAAATTAGCTCGTCTAAAGGCTAAGGAGTTTATCAAAAAATCAGAAAAACTGGTACAATATAGCGAGTTGAAAGCGCGAGTGGATAAATTACGCGTTATTACAAATTTAAACTAGCTACTTGTATATCGTAGAACGTAGGACGTATGGACTATGAACTACGTGGTATGTTTTCTATACTACAACGATACACGA
>CAYVHE010000025.1:4069-11278 GCA_964451085.1 uncultured Candidatus Saccharibacteria bacterium
ACGATACACGAAACACGGGATACGAAATAAGGATATATGTACGCAGGATCAACTTTTACTAATTTTTCAGGCACATTGCTTGGAACTCATCAGAAATTTGATAGAAAAGCTCATAAATACTTGCTATCTATTACAGACTGTAAACCAGGCTTTCCAGTTATCAAAGATATATTGCATTTTGAGGGCAAAGATGGCCCGGATGGCATTAAAAGAAAAAGTCCAGGCAAGGATGAACCTTGGCACTTTTATGATCCGTTCGACGAATACGATAATCAGCTAATAGGTGTTATACATGATCATTATTCTGAATTAGTAAAAGAGTTGAAAAAAGGTAATCCAGAGCGAGCTGCGTTTGATGCGGCTTGGTTGGCCCACGCAATTGTGGATGGTTTAACTCCAGCTCATCATTATCCATACGAAAAAAAACTTACCGAATTAATGGGGGGCGGTTTAGAGGAGAGAAACTCACTAAAAAATAAGGTCATAATACCTGCGGATACTGCCGGGGAATCAGTAAAGAAAAATTGGGCACTATGGGGTATAGGTGGTTTGATATCTACTCATACACTTTTTGAAGGGGGCGTCGCTGCAATTTTGGGTCCTGTATCTCTTAAAACGTCGATGCCAATAGATAGTGATATCCAACTCTTGATAGATGTTGGGTATGAAGAATATTTCAAGAGATCCGCAAGGGAAATAGCTTTACTAAACATGTTTGAGAGATTTATTAAAAAAGGTTGGCGCTTAAAACTTATACGTGAGGTTAGAAACGAGTTAGCACCAACAATTGTTAAAACAGTATGCCTGACTTGGTTTAGTGCTATGCGTGATGCAGGTCTTTTGCGGGGTAAAAGATGAGAATAATTGCTGGCGAATTTAAAAGTAGAATCATCAAAGACACTTCTAGTAGGGTGACTCACCCGATGAGTGAAAAAATTCGCGGGGCTTTGTTTAACTCTATAGGAGATATTACCGGTGTTACGTTTTTGGATGCCTTTGCTGGGACTGGTGCGCTGGCTATTGAGGCTCTGAGTCGCGGTGCAATTGGAGTACACGCTATAGAAATCAATCCGGATTCTTTTGAGGTGCTTAAGAGTAATAGAGATTTAGTAACTACCGAAGATAAATTGCAAGTTCATAGAGCGAATGTTAAGTCCTGGTTAAAAAATCAGCAGGATGATTTCGAGGTGGTTGTAGCCGATCCACCTTACGAAGCGGTGTCAGAGACCACTCTTGAGGTAATCGCGTCCTACGTGGCTCCTGGTGGCCTACTGATAGTGTCCTTACCTCCTGCAGAGTACCTAAAGTTTAAAAAAACAAAGATTATAGAAGAAAAACGTTACGGAAACGCCAAACTGGTCTTTTATAGGAAGTCAAAGTAGGATATAATAGCCGAGATTTCATGCGGATGTGGTGGAATTGGTTGACACGCTAGTCTTAGGAACTAGTGCCGCACGGCGTGAAGGTGAGAACTGCCCTATGGCAGTTTGGAAACAGATAAACTCTTGCAAACTTGTTTGCATAGACGTTTTCTGGGGGTCGCCAGAGGTGACCAAGTCCTTTCAAAATATTCCTTGAACCTTTATAATAACGTAGTTAAGCGGATGTGGTGGAATTGGTAGACACGCTAGTCTTAGGAACTAGTGCCGCAAGGCGTGAAGGTTCAAGTCCTTTCATCCGCACCAAGAAAAAGAGATCCTGAAATGGGTCTTTTTTTCTTGGATTCGGTGAAAGTGCTTGAACCAAACCCTAGAAGGCGCGAAGGAGAGAAGGATGCTAAAGCATCCTGGATTTGTTACTTTTACCTACAGGTGCAAAAGTATGAAAATAAGTAATAAAAATATATCCCTAAATGTTTATTCCATAAAACATTCCTACGACATTCCTATCTAAAAATAACATCGGTTAAAACGCCTTGTTACGTAGCATGCTACGTAACAAGTTTGCTCATAAAAATGCAGTTTTTTTAATACAATTACTAAAATGTCAGGAATTATTTTTTCTTTAATTTTCTAACAATTAATCCTGTGGCGGCAGTGGCAACCATTGCGCCAATAATATAGAATTTCCTATGACTGCCTTTTCCAGGGGCGTCTATTTCATATTTTTCTATGTCAAGGGGCTGGTTTACTCTAATGCGTCTTTCGTCGGGTCCAAAGTATAATTGTCTGATGTTGTGATCATCATCTGCTGGCAAGCCGATTGGTGTGTAGTCAATATGCGCAGTTGCAAATATTCCACCATTTTCATCCTCTATGGTTGGCGTTAGCCTAACGCCTGGGTCTGTATCACTGTCTGGGAAGAAAATGGACATACCTATATTTAGCGTAACCTGACCGGTCTTGAATTCTTCCCAGTCTGGTGATATTTCATGTTCAATCATTGTGATGTTAATCATAACGCGAGTAGAGTTCTTGAGTCTATAGCTCAACTCTGTTAACTCATCAAATTATTAGTTAACGTTAAGCCAACTTAATAAAGAAATATGAGAATGTCCTCCTGCAGCCAAGTGAAAGAAAAGATAAATCAATAAAACATGATAAATGATAAACTAACGAAACGTGAAAAACGAAATATGAAAAACGCATTTCCTGTAGCCAAGTGAAAAAGGAATAACGATATATTAAGGAAACACGAAAAATGATATACGAAAAACGTCACACTCTTTACGTATACGGATTTTTGCGTTTTGGTGTATCATTAAATTAATTAAAGGGAGAGTATACTATGTCTGACAATAAAACTAGTAAAGGTTTTGATTTTAATAAGGAACTTGAAACAATCAAAAAAGATAGAAATCTCGCAATAACAACCGGCGGGGCTTTGGCGCTTATAGTTGGATTATTTTTGCCTTGGTACACGATAACTGCTTTTAAATTAGGAGTTTCTTTTAATCCTGGACTAGGGGACTCGACAGGTATTTTTCTGTTAGTATTAGCAGTTGTTTCGGTTGGAGCACTCTTGAATGTTTTGAATCAGGACAAAAAAACTATGGCGATTGTGGCTATAGTCGCATCAGCATTTGCAGTATTAATAATGTTTAACAATTGGCCAGACAGTACTCTAGCTGGAGCAGTAAGTACTGGAATTGGTTACTGGCTAAGTCTAGCTGGTTCTGCTGCAATGGTTGCCGGCAGTGTTTTAAGTAGGCAAAAGCCAGTATCAGGCACATCTTCAAAAGAAAAATAAATCCGTAAAATTTGTTTCTATTAGCCCTTTAGCCTTACTTTATAGACTAAAGGGCTTTAACTTTGTCTAATCTTTTGGACGGCCGTCATAAAAATTAGACAAAAGCTAGAAAAATAGAGGAGAAGACGTTAACCTAATTTAGGTAAGCGTACATAAGGAGTGATAAGAAACTTGACAATACAATCACTAAGGTGTAATTATATACATAATAATTGCTAAATTAAGGTAAGAATAAAATATGAGCCCAGAAACCCAAGTAGAACAAACAGCAGAAATAGGTAGACTTAGAAACTTTGTAACTGGAAACAAAACAATTGAAGCAGCTCTTGCTGCTACATTAGTACTTGGAGCTATGGGTGCAGAGAGCACACCGGTTGGAGATAATCTACCAGGCTCTGTCACGGAGTTTGTTGATTTAGGTAACGTAAGTGTCGCTGAAGCGCAAGTACTAGACTTTCAGTGTGACCCTGGAAAAATGCCCATATGGGTTGACGCAAATGGAGACTTAATCATTGACTACAGCACCGAGGTAATTTGCGTATTCGACCCAAACTACGTTCCTCCTACCACATCTACAAACCCACCACCTCCAACAACCCCTAAACCAACGGTGCCACCTACAACTACTCATGCTCCGACCACTACTGCTGCACCTACCACAACCCATCCACCTACTACTACTGAAGCTCCGACTACTACCACGACAACGGAAGCTACTACAACTACTTCTGAGGCACCATCTACTACTGATATGCCTACTACAACCAAGACACCAAACACTACTGCAGAGAGTACTACTACATCTGAAGCATCAACTACGACAAAAGAACCTATCGTAACTACAACTACTGCTGAGGTTGCAGTATTATCTAACGTTGCTACTGCAGAGACTACTACTACAGCTGCAGGAGAGACTAATCAACAAGAAGACAGTAACAACTCACTAATACTAGCCATTGGGTCAACAGCTGCTGCAGCTGTAGGGCTTGGAGGTTTAGTAATTGTAGGCTACAAGAGGCGTAAAGATAACGAGTAAAGTTGGATTGTCACTAAAGTAACTCTTATATTTAGACATATATACTTATCAACAGCGACATAAATTCTTCAAGCTTTTATTAACGTTTTTTACTGTTTTATTGTTGTTATGGTAAAATTTATATAATGAGAGAAAAGGGTAGATCGTTATATTTGCTTAAGAGACAAAAGGGTAGGTTGATTTTATTGTTTGTAGTAACAGCACTTATTGCAACCACTGGGCTATTAATATTATTACACCCTTGGAGCAAAAACGACGAACAAGCTACAGAGACAGTAGGTAATCAAGACCCTATAATTGCTTTACAAGAGCAGGCTCTAAAAGATATTCAGAAAGCACGTCAAGAGGCACAAGTAAAGCAAGATCATATAGCTGATGTTGCTACCACAATAAAAGCACCTGAAGATATAGCGAACCTTACCGAAACACCTGATGTTAAATTATCTATAGCGCTAAAAGTTGCTGAAAATAACCTTACTAGCAATAATCCATCTGTTGCATATAGTTATCTTACCGCGTTTAACACTCTAGAAAACCAAAATAACTTTGATTTTCTATTCTTTTACTATATTGCAGCTAGGGATAGTAAGCAGGGGGACCCAGTGGCATTAAGAACTAAGGTATTAGAGATTGTCAAACAGCAATCCAGTGACCCAGCAAGCATCACTAGTCTGCCTGAAAGTTACTTTGACTTAAATATGTCTATTCCATCAGGAACGAATTGATGAAAAAACTATCTTTATTAATGGTTATAACAGTAGCGATATCGCTACTGCTTATAACCACAGGTGCGGAGGCTAAGGGTGAACCAATTAACGAAATACCCTCTGGCGTAGGTCTACAAACTAGCCAGCCCTATGCAGTTGTTGGGTATGGAGGATATAATGCACCAACTTCAACCTTTATATTATACGTACCTGAAGGAAACTCACAGTTTACAGTTACTACTACCGATATTTGTGACACTAGCTCCGTACTTGACGTTGGAGGTAGTCGAAGCGAAACAACAATCTCAATAGCTGGATTCACAACTATATTAAGCTGTAGCAAAAAATCTGCAACGCTACCTAATACAGGACCCGTAACTAATTCTTTTACAAACACAAGCGGTAATGCTGTAAGTTATCGCTCGTATATACTGACCGCCTCGGCAGAGCCATCAACAACAAAAGATTATGAAAACCAGTTCCGAATTTCATCCGACTCTACAAATCTTGTAACTTATGGCACTGGAAACTCCCTTACTGGGATTTACAATCTTGCCCAGCCCAATGATAACGATAGAAATAACGGAAGTAACTATTGGGGAAACTCAATACAATTTGCACCGCCTTGCACTGTTCCTAACCCAAAAGAAGTATATCTCAATAAACCTATAAAATTCTTCGATAATGACACTCAGCCTGGTGGATTCCAATCTGTTAAGCATATACAATGGAAGCTAGTAAGCTCACCACGCGATACAAACACCTGGAGTCTTGTAGCACAAGGAAATTTAATTGGGGTGGACGGAGCATATGAAGATACAGTTTCAATAGTCTACGACGTAAGTAAAAAATACAGATTAGATATGTGGGATATTTTTGTCTGGAATGCAGTTCAGCTTGCAATTCCATTCAGCCAGTTAAACTCCTTAGATAGTTGTGGGTCGGGGTACTCATATAGCACAGATTTAAGTATTACTAATTCCTCTGGTACAGACCCATCTGGATGCTACTACGTAAAAGCTGGGCTAAGCTTTAGGCTAAACAGTAACGTTACTAACAACGGAACCCAAGATGGTCCTATATATAATCATAGAATTTCTTCTGTTGTATCAAGCTCTAACAACAGTAAGAAAACCAGTCCATATATAACCTACAAACGTAGCTACAACAATGTTACACCGGATGGATTAAAAACCGTACTATGGAACACCTCAAAAAACCCTGGTTTAGTCCCCGGAGCTACTACAACAAGTCCTAGATTCGTTGAATACATTCTAAATGCGACCGCGCCTTTAGGTGCTAAGGCTTATTTCCAGGCCGTGATGAGCCCGAGCGCGCCATACACGACTACTACAGTACCTCAGGCTTTTTCTAGCACCATTTGTGTAACACCAACACCGCCACCCACCCCAGACCCTACTGCCTGCCTAGTTACGCCTGTTGGTATATCCTTTAACTCTAGTGCTCTGTTTAGGTTTAGACCTTCTATTGACTCAGATAAAGCAACCGTCTATGTATCCTACAGTGTTGTTAGAGTTAGCGGCCAACCAGTTGCAGGAAGCGGAACATCAGGTGGCTTTAACTATGGACCTAGCCCAGTTACGGCTGGAAGTGTTATACCCTATGGACCATCCGCAAACATAACTCTTACGTCAAAAGGCAAATATCAAGTAGTTTGGTCTGCCTCTGCCTCAATTATGAGTAAAGCTGCAGTTCTAGCTAAAGCCGCGATTCCAGCTAAACCAGCAACAGCAACGACACCGGCAGTACCAGCAGTACCAAAGGTGCTAGCAGCTCCAGAACAATACATTTCAGAGAGCGTAGCGCTTATTAGTAGTTCACCTTGTTCTATAGTAACGACTACGCAAGCTCCATCATGTACAACAATTGGTGGTAGATTTGAATTTAAGACTCCTATAACGGCAGAGTTTAGAATAACAAATGCTAATGCTGTCGCTATCAACGGCACACTTTCTTATGATCTTACAGGAGGACCAACTTCAACTTCGAACAGTTATCCATACTCTGTACCTGCGGGAGGTACTTCCCAATTTGATGTTATCAATTCTGCTCCGTATATACTTGCTGGTATTTATCAAGTCAGATGGCGTATAACTACCCAGTACGGCGACACATGCGGTGTTAGTGGAGGTGCAGACGGTGGTCCGGGTACAAATACCCATACAGATACTTACGGAGGCTTTACAATCTACCGTACCCCCTACGCCAGAGTATATGGCAGTGATATCTTTGCAGGGGGAGGTGTTATATCCGCAG
>CAYVHE010000026.1:0-10558 GCA_964451085.1 uncultured Candidatus Saccharibacteria bacterium
ATACACATACCCATATTCTAAAACGAAAGTGTTCAATAAACTGGGGCTTAGTATAGTGAGTTAATACGATGACCTTGACTGATATGGTACTTTGTACTAGAATATGTATATGAATTCCGATAAAGCCCCGATCGATATTGACGATGCAAAAAACGCTTATGATAGATATATTAAAGCAAGGCAGACAATAACGATTCCAAACGCCTTATTACCAGACCCCCAATACGTACTTGAGGATTTACGAAATAGCGCTACTGAATTTAAACCAGAACAGTAAAATGTCTCTATTTAATAATGTGTAATCGCAATATGATTACATTCCATTATTCTGAATATTCAATCTTCTCTCTAGGTAGATACCTGTGTCTTTACCTATAGGAACCCAAACTACGTTTGACATTAACCCAGATGTAGCTGCAAAATCATCCTCAACCATCGCTACTAAGTAAAGTCCTGCTTCTGGGTCTACCATTGATTCATTACTCCGAATAGGCTTATTCTGTGTATTCTGGATGTCGTAAGTATCTAAACAGCCAAACCTCAATAAATGACAAGGCATTTCATCACCAAAGTCCTTCAGTGTCTTTTTTATGATTACTCTATCATCAACATTTTGAAACACAGTATATACCTCTAAAGGTGCAATCGTATACTTGCTAGTTTTTTTATCATATTTTCGTTTAGCTAACAGCGCGTCAAACTTGTCTAATCCGGCCAATTCATTTAACTTTGTTATTGATTGTTCCACGATAACCCTTTGTTTTTCACGGACGAGTCTCCTAAAGCTTGTATCACGGAAGGTATCAAAGAAATACTTACTCCCAACACTAATGATATTACTAACCATATCTACCCCTCTTGGATCGTCATCTAGACTTTTAAGCCTCAAAGACTCAATAACCAGTTTACTCATATCCATTTGTGCCCTGTAGTTTACTACCGGAGTTGTCACGCAAGGCCCTGCTATTTCTTTTTCCCCACCAGTGTCATCATCTGAGTATTCAGTGTCTAGCAATATATCCATTATTAATGTTGGTCCATTTTTTGGAGTTTCTATAAGATTTGGAATGGTAGAAGTATACTCGGAGTAATATTCATTACTGCTATCGATCATTACGCCTTTAGGCGAATCCTCTATACTTGGTGGTTTATATATGTGGTCCATGCTACGGAAATCACCAATAGATATGCCCAGGGGTTCGCCCCTTACATTTTTTACTCGACACATTCCTGTTACGACATCTCCGTCACTGTCAGCAACGGCAATCAGTCCATCGCCACTAAATACTACTTTAAATTCTTGTAAATTTGATGTGTTGTTTAACTCAGACGCTTCTTGAACAAGCTCAGATGGTATAAACCTAGTATCAGGACCCAGTAAAGCTATTCTAGCTGCTAATAACCAAGCTTTATCAAGCCACTTACTGGTTGCTTCATACTCGTTTGCAAATAATGTCTCTGCTATAAAATCAGGAGTTTTATTTTCATTTGGCACTATGTTAGACTACCACATAATTAATTCAAGTTTAATCCCTTATGTTTAATGGTTAGCATTGTAATTTGATAGAATACTAGGTATATGGGTATTATTTTAGCTTCACAATCAGCTAGGCGTAAATATTTGCTAAGGCGGATGGGATTAACTTTTTCCGTTATTCCGAGTGATTTTGAAGAATACTTTGATCAGAATCTATCTGTTAGCGATTTGACTAAAGAATTAGCTATTGGCAAAGCCAGTTCTGTTGCCATTGGACATCCTGAGGAGGTCGTAGTTGGCTCTGATGTATTAATTAGTATAGACAACAAACAAATCGGCAAACCTAAAGACATTGAAGACGCAGTCAGTATATTAAAATCTCTTAGCGGTAAAGAGCACCAAGTTATAAGCGCTGTCGCTGTTGTCTGCAAGTCTAAAAACTTTATTAAGGTTGGCTCTGGACTCACTATTATTAGGTTTAAAAAATTAGATGACGAATTTATCATGAAATACGTAGCTACAGGCACAACTTTGGATAAAGGCGGTGGCTACGCTATTCAGCATTCCCTGCTGACTCCATATATAGATAATATTTCTGGACGAATTGATAATATTATTGGTTTACCCACCAACATCTTAAGAGACTTATTGGGCGAGCTAGATATAGAGTCAAAACAGGTTGAACTTAAATATACTGATTTACTTAAAGTCGACGAACTTCAATAGCTACTAGCTCTTCGGGGTTAGTCATATCAAGAAGCGCACTTCCCATTTGCGCTAATTCTCTATCTGTTACACTACCATCTACTCGAGGTAGCCTATTTAGTGCCTCCTCTGTAGCAAGATAGGTATAATCGCCGGTGAGATAATATGCAGCCGATTCAGGGGTAAAATTCAAGCCATAATCAAAAAGTATAGTTATTATAACGTCATGCCAGTTAAACCGGTTTAGGTATTCTTTATCTATTGACGTCTCCGGAGAGAAAAAACCAGGTTCAAGCAAGCTGTCTTGAACTTTACGTACATGACTAGCAAATACATATCCTTGGTTTTCTGGTGGGGCTACTATCGGCATCTTTGTTTTTGCATATTATAGCTACAGTGTACACCCATTTGTCAGATTTTATGTTAAAAATATCACAAAATGCTATACTAAAAGTAGTTATGTTTGGGCTTTTTAGTTAACAAATTAAGATTCCTCCTTACAAACTTTATCAAACATGTATATTGTAGTCCGTATTACGCACCTACCGTATAAGCGGCTTACTCCAACTTATTTTATAAAACGTTCATGTGGTTAATAACGTTAAACCACACAAGCTAACCTCTTATTAACTATTCGGAGTACTAATTAATGCGTGAAGGACTAAACGAGCCAATAAGCGTTCTGGCAGGCTACAATAACAAAACAAAACTATTCAGACCATTAATCGTGACCTGGAAAGGCGTAGATTATCGTCTGGGTAAGGTAGATTTTTACCACAAAACAAAAAAAGGCGCAGTAACTTTGCACCACTTCTCTGTTACTGACAAAGAAGAAACAACGTACTTTAAATTACAATTCAACGCCAATAGCCTAAACTGGACCCTACAAGAATATATGATGGCCGGCTCCAATAACGTCAGCTACTAGGGCAGGATTGAGCCCGCTATCTGATGGATGAAGACTGAAAATGGCTGTAGATGCGGGTTTAATGACTACTAGTTTTTTCCAGGAAATAACGTACAGCATCGGCAAGTCTACTTGCGGGAGTTGTTACAGACATAAGGGGAACTTCTTTATCTGCTGAAGTTTCATCTGTGCTTACCTTCTCTCTGAGGCATTCACCTATTCCAACCTTAAACCCAAGCGGGCTTGTTCTCGTTTCATAGTAACAGTCTTTAAAATCACAAGTTTTCGTACCGAGAGGTAATGAACCAGGGGCACTCTCTAGACATAGGGGCTCAAATTCGACAGTTTCATCAAAGAATTCAGGCATAGTACTCCTTTAGGTATATTTTCTTGAGTATATAATAGCACACAAGTCAAGTAAAGTCAACTGAGAGCCTTCGAAAACGATAAATGATAAAGGATAAATTAATGACAAATGAAACACGAAAAACGAAATTAGTCCAAGGATAAACTAATGATAAATAGCAAAAGATAAATCAGAAGGAATACTTGGATGCTGAAATAAGTTTCGGCGGGCAAAATTTTGAAGCTGAACAACTATCGCGTTGAGTACAGTCAAGAGTATCCTCGTCTTTATTGTATCCAGGGACTCCTTCAAGAAATTGTACTTTGTCTGTATGAGAACCCAAAGCACCTAGATGTTTTAATACCTCAAATGCACAGTCAGTATTGGGTAGTAGGTCACCACTCTCGCGAGGTATAGAGTCTTCCATATTCCATATTATACTACAGTATAAAGCATATGTCAATAATATCGTATTAACTCACCACCTTTGCAACATAATTTGTACTAAAAAAGGTAGGCATCCTAAACTGTAGTTACACTACTAATTACAATGAAAGGAGCCTACCTATGGCTTATTCTATCAACCCTAACTTACCTAAAGCGAGAGCAATTGCAATGAGACTACTCATTGCGGAGGGTTTACCCCCGTCAACTGTAGCTAACAAATGTGGTGTACACCGCACTACACTCTGGCGTGAGCAGACCCTAGAAAATACCTAGGTGGAAAGTTTGGGGAGAGAATTTAGGTTAGGTTAGTGACTTAATCATCGTCATCATCATAGTAATAGTTTACATTTTGCTGTTGTATTTGTTGCTGAACTGGTTGAGTTTGTATAACAGGCGCGGGTTCTACTACGGGAACAGGTTCAGGAGCCGGCGGGACTGGTTCAGGAGCCGGCGGGACTGGTTCCATTACTACAAAATCCTGAAACGGCAAGTCTTTATAATGGTCAATTACCATCACAACTCGGTATACACCAGGTTTAGCGAATAAACTCTTCCAATCAGAGTAACTGTAGGTAAGAGAACCGTTTGCCGGAACAGCGATATTTCGTGGTTGTGTATAGCAAAGACTAGACTTAGTAGTAACCTGATCATGTATCGCTATCCACTTATTGTTATCCCATTTGTAAGCTTCAAGAGGCTCTGTTGGACAGTTATTCTTTACGTAAACCGTAGCCGGGAATTTATTAGTTACCGTAAACTGGATTTCTTCGCCTACTTGGAATTTCTTTTTATTTAATGTGAGTTCAACATGACCAGACGGCAATGTATTTTCCTTGTTTTCAGCATAAACCCCAACTACTAGTACTCCAACAATAGCAAAAAGTACTAGGTAAAAAGAGACCCACACAAGGTGATACTTTGCGATTAATGATTTAGGACCTATCTCTTTGTTTAAACTCATACTGTTTTAACCCTCCACAAGCGAGCTGAACCTGCAAATATCAGCAAATATGCAATCCCGACCCATAGCCATCTTAAAATCCCGCCTGCGAAGTCTGTACCTAGGTACAAGCCATGTATAAATATAAGGATCATTACCAAATAACTCAATACGTGGGTAACTTTCCAGATAAAAGAGCGTTTGTTTATCCAGAAAAGGGAAGTGAGTATAATAGCCGCAATAATATATAAAGATACTATTCCACTAGCAACATAAAATGAGCCTATCGGTACTCCAAAAAGTTTAGCCGTTTTGTACTGAGATACAAATGGAACAAGTAGAGATTTGATATCAAAGGGGACAAAATTATCAAAATACAATACTGCGATATGGGTGACAGTTGATACCCCAAAAGCTATTCCTAATGCTCTGTGGGTTGCCCAAGCTGTTATTGGCTCAAGTATTTTAAACGTGTGCCCTGTTATCATGCCAATACCGGATAGCATTAATACAATTAGGGTTCCTGCAGCTACTAAACCTGAGGCTCTAGCTACATACCAAGGCCAAGTAGATTTCACCTTTTTTATAAGACCATCATTTACGGAGTTGTCATTCTGATTTTGCACAACGATACTTGCGTTACTGTTTTCTTGAGCAATACTCTTTTGAGAACTTAACCCACTAAAAACAGTTATAAAGCCCATCATTGAAACAACAAAAGTTAAAGCCAAAATCCTACGCATACTGAAGGTCCTTTCTTGCATTTACCGCAGATGATTCCTCTGAAAACCCTCTGCCAACACTAAATATTCTGCCGTCATCAAATTGAATCAAACCCGCTTTAATTGCATTATCAGAAAGTAATTTTATTAAGTAATCCTTACCTCCAATAATCGTACAACTAGCTAAAACATCGGCAACAACAGCGTTTTGGGCGACTATGGTGACAGCTTTGACGTTGTTTTTGACCGTTCTACCATTCCTAGGATCAATAATGTGCCGTACTTCTGAGAGTAAGCTTCTCCTTACTGGCGTAGATGTAGCAATTCCATATTCTATATCATTACTTGTGAAGTGATGTCTAATATCAGTTTTATCATGCCCGTTTGAAATCGGGATATGCCAAGGGCTTGAACTAGATTTACATATAATGTCGCCCCCCATAGAAAGTGCAAATTTTGTGTAATTGTCACCTAAAAATTTTGACAACTGATCTGCAATATAGCCTTTGCCGTTTCCACCAGAGTCTAGGGCACTGTTTAAAGGTATTAACAACCAATCTTCACCTATTTTCATATCAGACATGTCTGAGGTAATTCTGTTGCAATAATTTAAGTCTTTCGAACCCGATTTAAAATTATCCTTAATTGATGCGGTATAACCATTTTTTTGAATATCAGGTAAACAAAAAGGATTGAACAGGTCGTCAGATAAATTACCTAAAAAAACTAGGGTACTAAGCCAACGTCTAAACTGTGGTGTAATTTTTGTCTTTTTACCTGCATTTTTATTTACATAAGTTAGCTCACTATCTGGTAAAAATCTGGAAAATCGGGCTTCAAACATTGCTATTTTTTGCCAAAGCTCATTAAAAACATCTGCGGCCTCTTTATTGGACGAACAAGAGATTTGTAATTCAACCTCGGTTCCCATTGCCGCAGCTTTTTGTGAATATAAAGTAGACATACCTAACACCCCGAGCCTGTGCATATAGGAGCTGCCCTAGGAACAACTACTGGTCTTGGTGCTACATATACTGGAGTGACTTTCTTTACGACGGATTCAGTAGCTTTTGGAACTGGTGCTACAGCCTTAGGAGTGGCAGGTGTTATATTTGTATCTACTGTCGGTGGTACTGTATTTATCTGATCGTACAACGAGCCAGAAGAGACTTTTATTAAATCATTCTTAGCTGAAGGCGTTATAATATTTTCGGTTTTTAGTTTCGGAAGAGTTGTGTAAAGATCATTTGCAACCACAAAAAACCCGATTGCCAGCATAGACAAACCAGTAATTGCATACATATTAAAGGGCCAATCACGCAACTTTCCTGTTTGTTTTTTGTTACTTTGGCTAAATGCTTCTGAAAGAATTTTGTCTTGAGGAGCACCATTGACTTCCAATAGCTTATGTACGGCATTCATGTAGGGTGGTGGACCACAAATCATAAATGTTTGTTTTGTCATATCCACCCCAGCTTTTTTTAAGCCTTTTTGGTCCACTCGGCCCATAATGATTCTATTGCTAGGGATTTTATCCACGTCACCGCCCCCTACAAAGTAAGTAACAGTAAGGTTAGAATTAGACTTTTCCAATTTTGTGACTTCATCGATAAACGGTATATCCCGTTGATCTCTAACGCTATATATAAGATGCAGTTTGTTTTCTAATTTTAGTTCACAGGCGTATCTAACCATACTGATAAAAGGCGCGACCCCAATACCACCCGCAAACATAACTAAATCATCATGCGTTTTTGGTGTAAAAACAAAACCTCCAAAAGGACCTCTAACATCTACTTCATCGCCCGGCTTTAGTCGCTCTAAGGCCGAGGTGAACTTTCCGCCAATTCTAATACTAAATTGTATTGCTCTTTTATCATTAGATGAGGAAGTTATAGAAAAGCACCTGTTCGTAGTAGGTCTTGCCTTATCATGAAGACTAATAGCGGCATACTGTCCTGGCTGAAAGAGTAGAGGTGTCTCATCGTCAGGTAATCTTAAGGATACAAGCCTTACAGACCTGGTTAAAAGTTTACTACTTATTACCTTATACCTAAACATTTTTCCTCATTTTAACATATTAATTATACACCCTTCTGTCAAGGAGAACCATTATCCGTTTAATACTTATCAAAAGTTAAAACAATTAGCTGAGAAATACCTGAATTTGAACGACACCATGCTACAATCATTGTAAATAAGTAATGGGAGTTAGAATGAATAAATTAGCAAACGAATTGCAACATAAAACAACGGCATGGCTAATGATTGCAGTATTAGTGGTCTTTAGTGTTGCTGCAATTTCGCCAAAATACGCTTCTGCTGAATCATCCAGTGATGAAAACCAGACTTGCGAGACGGCTCTAAAAATACACAAACCTGTCTATAAACGACTCAAAAAAGTTTATGAAGAGCGAAACACTAACTTTGTGGCTGTTTTTAACCACTTAGACAGTCTACGCCTTCACAGGATTGCAACAGGCGGTAATGTTACAGAAGTATGGACCGCTATAGTAAATATGCACACCATTTTGAATGATTTCAATCATAATTTTTTGAATTATCAGACTGCCTTTAAGGACCTAAAGCACAATCTTTGTGACGACACAGAAAGTGGTGTAGTTGTAAACCTCAACAGAATTAGATTTACAAGAATAGCAACAGTATACAGTTCAATTGACACACATAACATGTATGTCAATGATGTTGCAGTGTTATTTCAATAGAACTTAGAGCTTAATTACAATTAATCTACTATTGGGGCTTTGATGGATAGCGGATTTCCGAAATCTGAATACTCAATCACAACGCCTTGGTACTCAACCTTTACTGGGTGACTATTGCTTGTATCTACCCAAACGGTAAATCCATCACCGTCTGCTTCCTGAAACCTGTCAAGACTGTCTAAGAGAGCGGAGTGTCTTTCACTAAGATTTAATATAGAAATTATCTTGTGGTTTAAATCATTTAATTGCTGTGTATTTATGCCGATATCAAAGCGCATTGTGTCTTTTCCGTTGATATTTTCTCGTTTAGCATTATCAAAGTTTACAGTATATGAGTCTAGCATCAACTGTTTCAAATCATTGGTCTTTGGCCCAAAATTACCTATAGGCATCTGACCCAGTACCGTGTTAATAGCAGTACTGGCAGTTGCAATACTGAATGGGTCATTAGCTGAATAACTACCAGGGACTAAAGGTAAAGAAAGTTTAGTCCACTTGTTTAGTTCTATGCCGTCTGTTAGACCAGATAATATCATACTTGAAGTAATCCCGTTTGCTGCTACTGCGTCGCTTACTTTTACGTCTATGTTCTCGTAATTTACGTATAGGTCGTCATTGATTGCAATTATGTGTATTCTTATATCCATTGAACCTTTTTCGTCATCGATTTTGATATTGTAATCAATGTCTGCGTTTGGCTTATCTGGCTCAGTAAAATCAGTTTTTGCAGTAGTGACTATAGAGGTACCTGATTGGGCATCATTAACAGTATACTTTTGGGTAAATGTACTTATCTTGGTATTCTCGGTTATGAAACTATCGTAGACTTGGTTTGGACTTTTGGTTTTGTGTGTTAGTAAAACAATACCAGTTAATGAAACTATTGCTACGACGACCAACGCAAAGAGCATTCTTAAATTTATTCTAGGTTTTTTGTTAGTTATAAGTGAAGAAGGGTAGGGGTTGGTAGCTTTAACATTACTAGTAGGCGTCACTTGATCTGCTTGTGTACGCACTTGGACATGTTTTATAGCCTTATCGACTATAGCTGCGTCCCATCCAACTTTAAGTAGCTCTTGTCTGAAAAGTCCAGGTTCTGTGCCCTGTAAGTGGTGAGCTTTTATATATTGAACTAACTGGTTATATTTTGGATCCATTTAATTAACTATAGCAAAATCTACACATAAATATAAGATTAAAGTCAAATAGCTAATACTGTCAGCCTGTAATTAAATAATTAAAGCGCAAAAAAGACCACCATAACAGCGGTCTATCTATGTATCGAATATGTCGTTGTTCTATAAGCGGTCCCTGTAGTATTCTTTGCTCACTCTCGAGCAAAGCTCACTACATGGCAGGGGTGATAGGACTTGAACCTACGACACCAGGTTTTGGAGACCTGTGCTCTAGCCAACTGAGCTACACCCCTACACTGAAGTACATTATATATTATAAGGTTCAAATCTGATAGGACTTGATTGCACCGTCTACGGCAAGTTTAAAAAAGAGCGAATAGGTCATGTTCTGCTCGTTAGTGGCATAGTATTTCATCATGACGGGTTTATTTGTCTATTGAAATCTGTTATAAATATAAGTCATGAGTAATGTAAAAACACGTCTAAACAAACCACTGCTGGTCCTACTTTATGGATTCCCTGGTGCTGGCAAGACCTACTTTGCCCGCAACCTCGCTGACACCCTAGAAAGCGCCCATGTTCACAGTGATAGGATAAGGCATGAACTATTTGAAGAACCCCGATTTGATGAACAAGAGAATGGCATAATAACTCACTTAATGAATTATATGACTGAAGAGTTTCTTGGCGCTGGAGTACCGGTTATTTATGATACAAATATGATTCGTAAAAGCCAGCGAAGAAGAATAAGAGAGATGGCTAGGAAGAAAAAGATAGACACATTGGTGGTTTGGTTTCAGATAGATCCAGACACTGCCTTTGCTAGGCTAAAAAAGCGAGACAAAAGAAAAACTGATGACAAATACGCTGTAGATTACAACCAGGATAAGTTCAGGAAGTACGCCGCGAAGATGCAACACCCAGAAGTAAAGGAAAACTATATTGTAGTAAGCGGTAAGCACGCATTCTCTAGCCAAAAGACGGCGTTATTTAAAAAATTGGCAGCACTAAACCTTATTAGTCTCTCTACAGCACAAAGCCACGTAACAAAACCTGGACTCGTTAACTTAGTGCCTACTACTTTTCATGGACGCGTTGACTTATCCAGACGCAACATAAACATCAGATAGGCCTGCTGTGCGTAAAAAAATC
>CAYVHE010000027.1:0-10513 GCA_964451085.1 uncultured Candidatus Saccharibacteria bacterium
ACCTTGACTCTTATGCACCGTAATAGCCCAAGCTAGACGTAGGGGTATTTGAGACACTGAAGCAATTTTCTTTTCACCGTCCCGCATCTCCCAAGTATCAGGAGAAACTACTATTTTACGCCCGGATTTTGTTTCGACTATTGGATAATCAGTTTCTTTATCAAAGCCCACTATTGTCCCCAGGGTTCCGTTAACGTACTTTTTCTCTTGCGAGTTCTTAACAAACATCACGAAAGCACCTTGCTTTAACTGAAGATTATCTGGTGACAAACATGATTTTTTTAAAGATTCTACTGCTCCCTTGCGACCGGTAGAACTCATCTCATACTCGTGAAGCTTACCCTCCATCGCCTCTAATTTAGCTTGGTTTACCCTATCAACATTTATATTTTTTGTATACAACTCTGTAATTGGGTCGTCAAAGGGCGTTACGACCGTCTTTCGCGCCATGAGAGCATCAACGTGACGGCGCCTGAGATCTTTTTCTCTTAATGCTGTAAGAATCTCAAGCAACATATCATCATCTTGACGATGTTGTTCTTCTAAATAACAAACTACCGGTTCTAAGTCTTGCCAAGCTTGGCTACCAGTCACAAAACCACCTTGGCGAGCATCCTCTCGGTTAACCGGAGGTAACTGATAAAAGTCACCAGATAAAACAACCTGTAACCCGCCAAAAGGCGAAGAGTCTGCACGCACCTGTTGGCAAACCTGGTCAACCATATCCAGCCTATAATCATGTAGCATTGACACTTCGTCTATGACTAAAACGTCGGCTTTTCCAATCTGATCTACTCGACTTTTACTCATGTCACCCACTGCTCGTTTGGTAAGCTCATCGGCAATACCAATTCCAGCCCAAGAGTGAATCGTACTACCTCCTAAATGAGTAGCTGCAAGTCCCGTAGAAGCCGTAACAGCAACTGATTTACCGTTTTGCCTAGCTTCCTTAACGAATTGATTTAAGACGTGGGTTTTACCGGAACCAGCCGGGCCTGTTAAAAAAACTGAATTTCCAGCATCTAAAATAGCTAGAGCGAGTGTTTGCTTCATTACTACTAGTTTACATTTTTAAAGACACATTCCCTATACATATCTACACAAAAAAAACAAAGACCAGGTTTTATAATTTTTTGCCTAGCCCTTGTTTCTATCGAGAATATTCTATTTTTCGTCGACTATTTCGCCCTCTACTGGTTCGTCTTTGTCGTCTTTTTTAGCTTTCTTGTCTTTTTTAGACCCCTTCTTGTCTTTTTTGTCATCAGACTTTTTAGATTCTTCTTCCTTAGCGGCAGCTTCGTACATCTTGGCGCCTATTGGCATCATTTTATCTGTGAGTTCTTTGGCTGCAGCTTCTAGACTATCTTTATCTGCCTTTTCATCTGCTAATTTTTCCTTGGCCTCTTTAACTGCCTCCTCTAAAGTCTTTTTGTCCTCATCGGACAACTTATCTTTGTTATCAGCAACAAATTTGTCGGTCTGGTAAATTCCGTTTTCTAAAGAGTTTTTACTCTCAATCGATTCACGCTTTTTCTTATCTTCTTCAGCGTGAGCTTCTGCCTCTTTAGCCATCTTCTCTACTTCATCTTTGTCTAAGTTTCCGCTGTTTTGAATAGTTATAGATTGTTCTTTATCGGTGCCTTTGTCTTTAGCTTTTACGTTTAGAATTCCATTTGCATCTATATCAAAAGTTACCTCAATTTGCGGAACTCCTCTTGGAGCTGGTGCTACGCCATCTAATATAAACCTACCCAAAGATTTATTATCAGCAACCATTTCGCGTTCGCCCTGGGTAACATGAATCTCTACTTGAGGCTGGTTGTCTGCAGCTGTTGAAAATATTTGACTCTTACTTGATGGAACTGTAGTGTTTCTATCAATTAACTTGGTGGATATTCCGCCCATTGTTTCTATGCCAAGGCTCAATGGAGTAACATCAAGAAGTAAAACGTCCTTAACATCACCAGCTAAAACGCCCCCCTGAATAGCAGCTCCTATCGCTACAACCTCGTCTGGGTTTACTCCTTGCATTGGTTTTTTACCAAATATTTCTTCTACCTTTTTTTGTACAGATGGCATTCTCGTCATTCCACCAACTAATACTATGGAGTCAATGTCAGAGGCTTTGATCTTGGCATCTTTCAAAGCTTTCCCGCTTGGAATTGCCGTTTTATCGATCAATTCACCAACTAGACTTTCAAGTTTTGATCGACTTAGTTTATGTTCAAAGTGTTTTGGACCATCGGCGTCTGCAGTTAGAAACGGCAAGTTAATGTCTACTTCTTGAGATGTAGAAAGCTCAATTTTAGCCTTTTCTGCTTCATCACGTAAACGCTGCATCGCAGCATTATCATCAGTTATGCTCATGCCGTGTTCTTTTTTAAACTCTTCAGCAAGGTAATTTACAATTAATCTATCAAAATCTGCTCCACCTAGGTGAGTATCCCCATTGGTACTTTTTACTTCAAATACCCCGTCACCAAGTTCTAGGATTGATACGTCAAATGTACCTCCACCAAGATCATAAACGACAATTTTTTCTTCCTTTTTACCTTCTTTATCTAGTCCATAAGCAAGTGCTGCAGCTGTTGGCTCATTTATAATTCTCTTAACCTCTAGACCTGCAATCTTGCCTGCATCTTTAGTTGCTTGACGTTGGCTATCGTCAAAATATGCCGGTACTGTAACAACTGCTTCTGATACTGGTTCACCCAAAAATGCTTCAGCATCTGCTTTAAGCTTACCAAGAATCATTGCGCTGATTTCCTCAGAACTGTATTCTTTGTCACCCATCTTTACTTTTACGCTGTTACCACTTTTAACCATCTCGTAGCCCATAAGTTTAATGTCTTTTTGGACTTCTTTGTCAGTCCATTTTCGACCGATTAATCTCTTAACTTCATAAACCGTATTCTTAGAGTTGGTAACTTGTTGTCTTCTTGCTATTTGACCAACCAATCTCTCGCCCTTTTTATTGACGGCTACGACTGATGGTGTAGTTCTGTTTCCTTCACTATTTGCAATGATTTCAGGCTTACCTGATTGCATTACAGCCATTGCGCTGTTTGTTGTGCCTAAGTCTATTCCTATAATTTTTCCCACTTTATACTCCTCTGTTATTTGCGCCCCGAACTTCCTGTTCTTTTGCGGAGCCAAAGACCCGCAGTTCGCTTACAGCGATCTGACGTGTTGCCAGCTCCAGTGCTCACAGCCGTATTTCATATACGCCTGCTTGCGCGCTTCTCTGTCGCCACGTCATATCAACTGTACGCAAACACCAGAGAAGCATAAAGCCATTTTTCTAGGCTTATTCAGGGATTCTATTGTTAAATTTTTTAATACCCCTAGTAGGTTTTGTACCTATACTTTATACGTACTACTTAATACTTTCTACTAGTTGGCACTCTTGGTTATCGTGTGCTAAATCTATTCTATCATACCACAATTGGCGGTCAAGGGCTTAAAGTGCCAACTATTTACGGACTCAAAGTGCTAACTATCCACGTTTTCAGGTGTTATCGGGGAGTACAGTACGCTATAGTCATCATTCCCGACAAGAACTACCTTTGGTAAAATAAAACCAGAGTCAGTTGCTGCTACCAGCACTTCTAGAGTCTCTGTAATAGACTTAGCTAATGTTCTAATTTCTACTTCGGCTAGAGCAGTCTCTTTATCTGAAATAGCGTTACGTACTACCCAGCAAAGTTTTTTGTCGATTTCCGGACACTCAAACGCGGGACGTAACAACTTGTTACCGTCCCTGAATATCATTGGAGTTTAACCCGAACCATGGCGTGTCTGATTACTTCATCGCCCATTCTATAGCCACTTTGTAACTCTTCAGAAACGACTTCTTCGCTAGCTGTAGAGCTGCCTTCTCTATCGTCCATTGTTACTGCTTCATGGAGTTCTGGATCAAACAATTCTCCAACTGTTTTAATACGTTCCACGCCTAGTTTAGATAGGGTTTGTGTAAACTGCTTGTAAATTGACTCTAGACCCTTTAAAAAATCATCTTTTTGGTCAGCGTTTTGATTAACTTTTATCGCTCGTTCAAAATTGTCAATAGTTGGCAAGAACTCTTTTATAACCAAAGCTTTGTAGTAGCCAGAAAGTTGTAACTTATCCTGTTCGGCTCTATTTCTAACATTAGTAGCATCAGCTCTTTCTCGTAATAAAGCCTCGTTCAACCTAGCATTTTCTGTCGCTAAATCTTCTGCAATTTTTTTATAGTCTATTTTTTCTGTCTTTTTCTTAGTCATATTTGTCCTAAATCATTATTATTGGTGCATTTTTCTAGGCGTGTAGTGCCTTCTCTAACATTTGACCAGCGTTTTCTACTAAGCCCATTACGTCTTTGTAACTTTGACGAGTTGGTCCCAGAACACCTATATAACTTTTTTCAGAGAATGGACTTATGAACCTGCTGATTATTAGAGAACAGCCGCTGTTACGACCAATTGGGTTCTCTTTTCCTATGTAAACACTCAAAGATTTGTTAGGAGAAGCCTCTCGTAGCCAAGGCTCTAGATTATCTAGAAGCATTGCTACTTCCTTAACTTGTTGATTATTAATAAATTCTGGTTGGCCAAATAAATTAGAGAGTCCACTCATGTATAACTGAGGCCCAATAGTAGCCAACCCTAAATTTTGCGTAAGCTCAACTAGAGTATTAACTGTATTCCTTATAGCGCGTTCTGGCGCTCCGCCTTCTCCTATCCGTGCCGTTAGGGCTCTTTCTGCGCCCAGTGGTGTATCCTGGCTATTTTCTAACTCTGAATTAACATATAATCTATACCCTTTATCGGTCGGTATTCTTCCGGAGCTAGTATGCGGCTGTTTGATGAAGCCTAGCCGTTCAAGTTCAGCCATTTCGGAACGTATCGTTGCGCTAGACACCTTAAATACTTTAGCAAGTAACTGCGAGCCAACAGGGCTTGCAACTTCAGCGTATTCCTCAATAATTGATCGTAGTATTTTGTCTTGTCTATCCGTCACTGTTTTAAGACACCCCTTCGGGGTTTCTCAACGCGCGGGACGGTCGAATAAATCGCCTGTTCCGGCTGCTCTTCCCGAAGCAACTCATGCAAGTACAATGGTGTATTCCTTTTTTAACTTTAACTGTGATTAATTATACCGATTTAGCAGTCAACAGTCAAGAGTGCTAGAACGATTTAATGAGCTTACTTACGTTAAGTCTAAAATCTTCAACGACTATAGCAATTTCATCAAGCTGTAATGGAGTTTGTTCTATTCCTGACAAAATTCTGTCAATATCCTTAGCAGCCTCTTTGTAATCTTTATTGATAACTACAATCACCCTGGGTTCGCTTTTAATAAAATCGAGAACCTTTTGAGCAGTTTTGACTCTGCTTTTAAATTCGATATCAGAAATGACCTCTCTTTTTTGGAACCTATCCAACCAAATCTTAAAGGATAATGGTAATATAGCAATTACTAAAGAATCAGGTTTTGCTAATAACACGTTTTTAGCTCCTCCAAATTCAACCTCATTTATACCAATCTTACCCTCTTTTTGGATTTTCTGAAGCTCTCTGATACTAGTTCCGCTTACTTGTTGATTATGGATTAACTCAGCTTCTAAAAATTCACCGTGTTTTAGATCTTCCAATAAGTCTTCTTCATCCCTGAAGTAATAATTGACGCCTTCCTGTTCTAACCTGCCATCACGATATTTTGGTGGTCTTGTAGTGTCAGAAACTACTTGTTCATACTTACCGTTTTTAACAAGTTCACCAATTATTGTGTTTCTGCCAGCAGCAGCTGGACCGACTAGAACAACATAATGAACTGAGTGTAGTATATTCTTAGCATGCTCAGATATTTTATAATTACTTAAAACATCTATAAAATCGTTTTTATTTTTTAACTTTACTTCCTTATTCATAGCACTAGTATAGTCTGTAGATGACTATATTCAAGTTTATTCTTCGTCCCCGATACGTTCCAGAATAATATCTGCCGTATCTCGGGCAAGCTGCGCTCGATGCGCATCAATTTCTTCACCTCGTAAAATTGCTTGAATCTCTGATGTAGCAAGCTTTATGTCATCATTTAGAACAAAGGTGTATTCTTCGTCCTCGATACCGATTAAAATAGATCTTCTTGCCTCTTTTATGCGCATTAGTAGGTCATTGGTCCTAACTCCCCCTATTCTCCTCATCCACTCCACATAACTTGGAGGCATGACATAAATAGGTATAATTTTTCTGAATCCAAGTTTTCTAAAGCTATCTATATGATCGGCAACGACCGCCATGGTGCACTGTCCACTCTCGGGGTATGCACTGATTCGAGTCCCATAAAACTCATTATAGATGCTTACTAAGAACTGAACGTACTGCCCATTTTTGATATCATCAATAATATCTAAATAATCGGTTCTAAAATGGTAGTTTTTATTGTCCTTTTCGTCTGGACGTTTCTCTCTTGATACATCACTTAGTACAACTGGCAGGCCTAGGTTATCCATAATAGTTGATTTACCAACACCTGTAGGACCGACAATTGCGACTAAATCAACCTGAGACAATTTTGCCCTGATTTCCTCAGCGGGTTGAAATGAATTTTGAAGTTTAGAGACCCATTCTATAAAATCTGTTTTATCCAAAAATGCTATCCTCTTTAGTTTATTAATTGTCCTACTATTATAGTACAGGATTCCCCTTGGTAGCCAAATATAATAGGTCCCAAAGCAATGGTCTTTTTATGGTATTTACTGCTTCTCAGGGGGAATATTAACGCATCAATCACGTTTTAACAAAACGGTGAAAGCTTCAGCTGGCAAATCAACTTTACCTGTTATGAGACACCCTTTCGGGGTTTCTCATCGTGCGGGACAGACGAGTAAATCGCCTGTTCCGACTGCTCTTCCCGATAACGGTACCCAAGATCTAATCGCGTTTTAGGAGTACCGTGAACGCTTCAGCTGGTAAGTCAACTTTTCCAAATCTCTTAAGGCGCTCCTTGCCTTTTTTCTGCTTAGCAAGGACCTTCTTTTTCCTGGAGACATCTCCACCATATAGCCCACTAGTAACATCTTTTCTATAAGCGCTTATATCTTCTCTGGCTATGAATTTACCGCCAATAGCTGCCTGCAAGGATACTTTAAAATTTTGACGCGGGATGATATCTTTTAATTTACCTACTATCTCGCGGCCCAAAGATTGAGCTTCAGAACGATGACACATTAAGCTTAAGGCCTCTACAATATCACCAGCAACATAAAAATCTAAGCGGACTAAATCCTCTACTCTATAATTATCAATTTCGTAATTAAAACTCCCGTATCCAGAAGTTTGACTCTTAAGTTTGTCATAAAAATCTGTTAATAAATTAGCTAGCGGAGCTTCAAATTTGATTAGTGCCAACTGATCTTCCACGTAACTTATGTCTTTTTGTAGACCTCTAGCGCTACTAACGAGCTGTACGACGGCACCAACATAATTTTTAGGTACCACTATTTCACCTTTTATCCACGGCTCACTAATATCTAAAATCTCATTAGAAGGAGGGACTTCTGAAGCCGACGTAACATCTATTTCTTCTAGTGATTCAGTTGTAATCTTATAATCCGTTGAAGGGTTAGTAACTATTAGGTCTATGTCAAACTCTCTTTCAACCCTTTCTCGAACAATATCTAGGTGTAGTAGCCCAAGAAAACCAACTCTAAAACCATGTCCTAAAACTGGTGAGTTTTCTGGATGGTAAGCAAGTGCAGAATCACTTAGTTTTAGCTTGTCCATTGCGACTTTTAACTGTGGGTAAAATTCATTAGAGCTAGGGAAAAATCCAGCATAAACAAAGGGCTTTACTTCCTTATACCCTTCTAGAGGCTCTGGTTTTTCGCTAACCAGAGCTACCGTGTCCCCAACACGCGCCTCGGATGTATCTCGAAAATTAGTCACGATGTAACCAATCTCCCCACTATCAAGAAGTTTTGTAGAGCTCATAGCAGGAGCAAGCCTGCCTACCTCAAGAGCTTCACCTTGCGCTCCCGTAGCCAACATTTTTATTTGAGAATTTTTTAATAATCTGCCATCGAATACTCTTACATAAACAACAACACCTCTATACTCATCGTAAAAACTATCAAAAATTAAAGCTCTCGTTTGCCCCGAACTTTCACCCTTCGGAGGAGCTACCTGTTCTATGACTGTATCTAGTAGTTCAGCAACTCCCTGCCCGGTCTTAGCACTAATAGCCAATATATCCTGCTCTTTGCAACCCAACAAAGAAATTATTTCTTTAGTTACTCTTGGTACATCCGCAGCCGGTAGATCAATTTTATTTAGAACTGGAATAATAGTTAGGTTAGCCCCAATTGCCAAGTAAACATTAGCTAAAGTTTGAGCCTGAATACCCTGAGAAGCATCTACGACTAATATCGCACCTTCACATGCTTGTAAGCTGCGCGATACTTCATAACTAAAGTCCACATGCCCCGGTGTATCTATTAGATTCAGCTCTACACCCTTATATTCCATATGAACCGGGGCAAGCTTAATAGTAATACCTCTTTCACGCTCCAAATCCATCTTATCTAAAATTTGAGACTTCATCTCTCGCTTCTTGACTGTATTAGTAATTTCCAGGAATCTATCGGCAAGAGTAGACTTACCGTGATCGATATGAGCAATTATGCAAAAATTTCTAATGTTATCCATATATTTTAGTCTTTTTAAAATTTAACTTTTATATCCCTGACATTATACCTGAGGCTAACTTGTCACCCAAGCTTAATCATTTATTACAGAACCTGCGTTTATTTTAAGAAATTTTTATTGGTCTATATATTAATTTTTTTACTTTTAGGAAAATTTTTTCTGCCTCATCAAAACCAAATAAAGCCGACACCGCCACGTGAGTACCTAGCGTAACAATTGTTATTATCCCAAGTTTTGAACCAAGTAAGAAGAATCCTCTATCCGCTGCTCTTAGCGGCAATAAGCTTATCATTAAATATGCTGCCACTATAGTAAACCCCGTTATAGATACCAGTTTTGAACTCATTCTGCGGAAATCTTTATTAAATAACTTACGGTCCCGATAAACAATTATCGAACCGAGGATAATAACTTCTGTTGCTGCCACAATCGACTGGGCCATAGCAAGTCCAGCAGCCCCATAAGTAGTTTTGCGAGCCAGTGTAACCGCTAGGATTATATTTAGTCCTATTGCAAAGGCAGAAACTATTAAAGGTGTAACCGTATCTTTGTGGGCATAGAAATATCGAGAAAATAGCGTATATATAATCCTAAAGAATATCGCAATAGACAAAAATCCTAGTATTAATGCTATGTCCGGAGAGCCTCGTTTAAAAATTAATCTTGCTAAGTATCCACGAGTAAAATAGACCAATACGGAAACAGGGAGCGATGTCCACATCAGAACTCTTAAGACCGACAAGAACTCTTTCCTGAATAAATCTGTACGTCCACTAGCTAGCCTTTCACTTAGCCTAGGAAATGCTGCTGTCGATATTGAAGATCCAATCAGTAGAATTGGCGCAATATGCAGAGTATAAGCATTCTCGTATACAGAAACAAAACCCTCACCTAAGGCTCTTGCTCTGTTTGTTTCTACGATTGAGTTAAAAGAATCAATACCTTGGTCTAGTGCTCTTGAAGGTAGTTGTTTTAAAACCCGGATAAAATCAACATCTTTGAAGTTAATGGTGGGTTGCCAGTGGAAGCTAAGCCCTCTTACTCCCAAAAGGGCAATTCCAAACTGCAATGCACCACCCATCATTGCCCCAACACCCAAACCAATAAGCCCGAGGCTGTCCTTAAACAAAAAGATACTGATAATTATACTTATATTGTAAATAATTGGAGATACGGCAAAAAAGAAAAATCTACCAAAAACTTGCTGGGTACTGGTAAGAACACCTGCTAGAGTAAAGAAGAATGGGTTAAAGGCTACTAAACGCATAATGGTAGATGCGTTATGCAACTGTTCAGGACTAAGGTTAGGAGCAACAATATGCATGAGTTGAGTTGCGAAAATCAAAATCGTAACACCAACACCGAACATTACTATAGCCATTATATTCATTAAGCTATTAGACAGATCCCAAACCCCTCTACGGTCGTGTTTTTGCATATGCTCGGTAAGTATCGGTATGAAGGCAACTCCAAGTGCTCCAGCCGCTAATACATAGAAAAAGAGATCTGGAATTTTAAAAGCTGCAAAGTATGCATCAGTACTCTGCCCACCAACAATCGGAAAGTTACCATTTACAAGCATAGTACGCAAAAAACCCAACAACTGAGCCATCAAGGTAGTAGACACTAGAAGTGTCGCTGCCCCTGGAAGTGAAATTCTTTTTGTTGATTTTGAAATGAAGTTTTTCATCTAGCTAATAGTATAAGTCGAAAAGACCTCTATGAGAACCTAATTTTAATGATTTTTAATATAATGCCGCAGATTTCGGCATTTTTGTGCCCTCAAATATCTTTTTGGCTTCTTTATCACCTATTGTTTCTTTTTC
>CAYVHE010000028.1:0-10306 GCA_964451085.1 uncultured Candidatus Saccharibacteria bacterium
AAAAGGAGATATTTTGGGCAGGATTGATGCGGATAGTCGCATCAATAAGGACTGGATAAAAGAAGTAAAATCTCGATTTATAGTTGACTCAAAGCTCTTCGGTTTAACTGGTTTAGGCAAAACCTCCCTGATCCCAGGTAATACCAGAATAGAGGGTACCCTATTCTCTAGGTCATATTACTGGTTTGTGCATGCTGGTTTTAGGACTATCACAATGTGGGGAGCAAATATGGCGATTAGAAAAACAGCCTGGGAAGAAGTAAAATATGATGTTTGTTTGGACGATTCAGAGGTTCATGAAGACCAGGATTTATCTCTTTGGATGGCTGCGAAAGGTCTAAAGATAGAAGAAGACAATAAGATGTTAATTACCACTAATGAACAAACCTATAGATACCCGCAAAAATTCCTTCAATATTTTAATTTATACAGAAAAACTCGCAAAAAACACATAAAGAATGGCAACCTTTCTAGCCCTAAACTCAATAAACTTGGTTTTTTCTTTGTAGCACCTGGCAGGATATATGGTTTTCTGGCTCTATTATTTGTTTTGATGACTGGAATAATTTACTACCCCGTAGATAGATACGTGTTAAGAGAGAACTCCTCCGAGTCTTATTCTAAGTAAGCAAAATCTTGACAAAATGGCCTAACCTATGCTATAATATTGCTTATGAGCAAGTGGATTAGGAATGTATTGATACTAGCTATAACCGTCTTATATGGAGGTTTTGTTGTTAGGTCTTATCAGACTAATCAAAATTCAATAAGTACTCCTACCAAATCACCACAGGTTGCGGGTGTGCAAACTATCGTTACTCATCCATCAAGCCCACTGACCGCCCTAATAAACAAAAAAAGAATTTCTAGTGGAGTGTCAGCAGTCATAGAAGATGACGTATTAAATGTAATAGCCCAAAAAAGAGCTACGGATATGTCTACTAGGAACTATTATTCTCATATAAACCCGGATGGCGAATCTTTTGCCGACTTGTTGCCGACCTACAACCTTAGTCCTGATATATTTACCTGCGAGAACTTAGATATCATTAACTCTACAGACGTCTCCAGTGCCGTTATTGACTGGTCTAATAGCCCTACGCATAATAAGTGTATGAATAGCAATAATTCTAAAAATATAGGTGTTGCGATAGCTAAATTAGATGATATTGAGTATTCTAACGGCTCTAATCAAGCTTACGTAGTCGTTTCTATAATAAGGGAATAGCTGTTAGTTAACGGATTTCAGTATCTTTGCAACTTCATCTTTTGTAATGTTATTACCGTCAATCGTTATGAAAGTTTCGCTGTCCTCTGGGGGTTCAAAGATTTTTGCAATTCTATCAAACATTTTTCCAGGTGTTTCACCTTCTGGGACTAAGGTTTGATTTTGATCAGAAATCCGGCGCTGTTTGGCTACTTTATCTGATACGCATATCCACCAAAGCACAACTTTAATATCGTATTTTTCGGCCAATTCATATTTTTCGTCTCTATGGACTTTTCTGTTTAGATTAGCATCATAGATAACACTTCTATTTGCTTGCAGTAGATGTTCTATGTTGTGGTCTAGTATAGCGTACAAACTGTCGTGTTCCTTTTGGGAAAAACAGGGGTCCGGATAGAGTTTTAACCTGTATTCGTCTGATGATACGTGCACAGCATCAGTAAGATGGGCAATAATTTTAGCCAGAGTTGTTTTCCCTGACCCAGGAAGGCCCATTAAGAGGTATAGTGTTGCTTGTTTCATATGATTAGTATACTCGTATGGTTTTAATTTTTGTTTACTTTCGTAATGTTTATAATTATACAACAAATAAAAATAATGTACACGGTATATAATAGGGCTATGGTTTATCGTACTAGTATATAATTCATACCAATACGCAAAACTTACTAGTATAAAATATATATTAAAGCAACGTAGGACTGATTATGCGCGATAAAGAGTTAGTTAATCTATACAGAGCGTTTCTTATAATAGGGGACTCTACTTCTCTAAAAATACTCTTTGAGCTTGAACGATATGGGGAGAAGACCTTTTCTGAGTTACGCGATACCCTATCCATTAACCCTGCAACACTATCCAAGAAGTTAAAATTATTAACACAGTTTGAGCTTATAGCCCCAGACAAAACTCATGATTATCTCAGGGTGTATTACGGCTTGTACCACCATAGAAAACCCCTAAAAAAGGTTTTAGACGCTGTAGAGCGCCTATCCGCCGAAATATAACTCCTCACTGTACAAGGTTGAACCTTGTACAGTATATCTCTCATCGCGCGCGGCACGGAATAAATCCGATGCGCGGGCTGCTCTCCCCTGGCTCAGTAATCTATGCCTTTATTAGCAAGGAATTTATCGTCAAAATGATGTTTGAGCTTTGTCATATTGGTTGCTATATCGGTATATTTAAGTAGGCTATCTGGAAAATCCCTCCCAGTTAAACATATTGAGGTGTTTTCATGGTGTTTAGTCAGTATGTTCTTTAGGTCGGAAGTCTTAAGTAGTCCGTCATGGACGGCGTTATTGATCTCGTCACATATTACAAGGTTATATTTACCTGTATTAGCAGTTTTAACTGCTATAGACAAAGTTTCTTGGGCGGCTTTTCTGTGATCAAGTTCTGAGACATTTTTTGCACTTAAATCACCGGCATCATAGAAACCTTTGCCTCCTTTATAAAAATAAAGCTTATTCTTATAGGATTCTTGGATTGTAGTAATAAAATTATGCTCGCCTACTGGCCAGACTTTAATAAACTGTATATAGGCGACGTTCCAACCCGTACCCAGCGCACGGACCATTAGACCTAAGCTTGCACTGGTTTTGCCTTTCCCTTCCCCAGTGTAGACAATATTTACAGAGGGTTTACTTTTATAATCTTCAAACGCCATGTTTATAGTCTAACAAAGTCAGCATGGCTTATACAGCAGCATGCCCCTGGAAAGACTTAGGCTTAGGGTTGTCTCCTGTATCCTCGAGTAAGTAGTCTATCGTCACAGCTTTCAGGGATGCAAGGAAAGATTTACCCCCTGCACCGAAAAGGAATAGCCTGAAAGCCTCAAAACCTTGTCGTGTTTTTGCAGAATCAAGGTCTAAAGTATTTTTTTCAGTTTTTTGTTGCATTTTAATTTCACCTTTTCTATAACGAAGCCTCCAGTCGTCGAAAGCTTTAATAACAGCAATTTTTGGATCACCATGATATGACATTTGGCCAAGTAGATTATATTTTATATCCGGGTTGTCGTATGCTTCACCGTAAGTGACAGGTGTATTAGTGCTTGTGACTTGGCTTAGGGTACCAATTGGTATCCGTAAGTTACGATTTGGAATCTGTTGTACTCCTGAGAGTTGACTCCTCTTTTTTAGATTAACCCATTCACGCTCATCCTCGTATTCATCAAGATTTAACAAGCTTAGTCTACCAAGTGCACGCCTAAGGTAACTTAATTGGTCAGGCAGGTTGACCTCTTGTGGGCTAAAGAAATCAACTTCGCGTAGACCCCAAAAAATAGCCGCTTTATTTTCTGCATATTCTATCGCTGGGTCAAAAACTTCTGCGGTGTCTTGTGTTGAATGAATCCTAAAACTATTGCTAGGACCTTCTATATAAGGGTCCTTGCAACAGTAGAGTTGTCTCGCTGCCTCTGCCATAGTACAACTAATGTTATAACAGATATGAGTTTTTGTCAGTGAAAGTAGTCACTTAAACACAGTGATATATGTCTATCGAATATTCTGAGCTAGGTTTTTTTAGTGTTTTTACTGTGTTTCTTCTTTAGAGCTAGTGCAACGCTCATCGTAGAGCTCTGAAGAGTTAGCAGAACAGCAGAAATTGTACCAACGGTTATTGCAACGATGCTAACAGCTACAGAAGTGTTGTATAGTGCCAGCCCTGCCATTAGCTGTGTGGCTGCCATAAAAACTAATAAATATTCCAATTTGTTCTTGTTGGCTCCCCATACTAAGTAGCTGGTGAGTAACGTTACAGCTATATATATCGGAATTGCAACGTACCAGCTGACGTCGTTATTTAGTGCGGATTGAATAGCTGTTTCTTCTGCTGCCCCACCGTGTGCGAAAATTATCATAATGTGTAGTATACACTGATATACTGTTTACATGAATAAAATATTTGCTACCAATATCACCAAGAAACAACTCTTATCTGCAGGAGTAATTTTTATACTCGGAGCATTTTGGCTGTTTGCTATTAGGTTTGTCACTATAAAAAATAACGAGGTCCATTATCATGCAAATTTCGCAGTATTTGTTGAAGGCAAAAGATTAACCTTTGATAGCCCGCTTAACTACGAAGAACTTCAGTCTTGTGGTGGAAATGATTTAGATAATCCAAGGACGAGAACTCATATGCATCAGCCGGACAACGATGTCGTTCATGTCCATGATAATGCTGTAACTTGGGGTGATTTTTTTGCAAATCTTGGGTTCGTGGCCGGTGATAGTGTATTTAAAACGGACAGAAAGCTATATGTAGACGGGCAAGGCGTTTCAATCAATTATTTATTGAACGATCAACCTGTAAAAACTATTGCAAATAGGGTTATCAGCTCAGAAGATGCTCTGCTTGTCAGCATTGGCGGTACGGACAAACAGGAATTGCAAAATCAGTATTCCCAGATAGAACTAACGGCTGATGAATTTAATGACTCTCATGATCCTGCAACCTGCTCTGGAGGACAAGAGATATCTTTATATGATAGGCTTAAAAAATCTATAGGTATTTTTAATTAATAAAAGTGTTGTCAAATATCAGTTGATACTGTTAAAATATACTCAAATATGAAAGTAATTTTAGACGGTGGGAGATACCACCGACAAGTTGGAGGTGTGCCCTTATGCTAGGTGCACTTACTAATGTAGTGGCTGCGGCAACGGACATACATGTTTCGCTAAAGCCTGAGACAGTTCTTCAGGTTGGTAATGTATCAATTTCGAATGCCATGGTATATGGTATTTTAACGGCAATTTTCACTGGGTGGTTGTTGATTTGGGCAAACAAGAAAATTACAGTTAAGTCTGGCAAGGGGTTTGCTGTAATTATCGAGCTTCTCGTAGAATTTATGATTAATACGCTCGAGGGAGCATTCTCGAGCCGTAAAAAAGCAATAAAATACACGCCGATTTTCGCGGCGTTTTTCATTTTCATTTTCTTTAGTAATCTTCTGGAACTATTACCGCTAGTGGGTCCAGGCTTAACCGCTGGTGGATCACCATTGTTCAGACCCTTTACTGCTGACTACAATGGGACAGTAGCATTAGCAGTTATAGCTATTTTAACCGTACAAGTGTTATCTATCCGGGCTCAGGGTGTTAAGGGTCATTTGGAGCACTATTTTACTAACAAACCTTTAAACCCACTAAACATGTTTATTGGCCTATTAGAAGTCTTTGGTGAGCTTACTAGGGTTCTTAGTTTGAGTTTGAGGCTCTTTTTGAATATGGCAGTTGGTGAAATATTGATTACAGTTTTCACCAGTTTGGTTATAAGTGACGGGCGGACACCACTTGCCGCAATCCCAATATTTGTTTTTGAAACTTTAGTAGCAGGTATACAAGCGTATGTGTTTACCGTGCTTTCGGCTACGTATTTATCGTTAGCTATAATGCATGCGCACGATGAAGATGGTCATGATCCAGTTGCACTTAAGGTCGAAGGAGCAAACGCATGATAAAAAACCAACAATGTAACCTGATCTAATAAAAAGGTCGAGGAGAAGATATGGTACAAGTATTAGCACAAGCAACAGATGCAGTAGCAAAAAATCCAGAGTTATTTGGTCGTTCGTTTTTGGCGGCAATAGCTTTAGGAATGGCAGCTATTGGTCTTGGATGGGTAGGCAGTAGCTACATGTTAGCTTTGGGTCGTAACCCAGAAGCAGGAAAAGCAGCAAATCAGATAATTATCATCGCAGCTATGATAGAAGTTACCGCATTGCTAGCCTTCTTGCTCAGTGCATTCTTATTGAGCTAAGAAATAATATGTAGGGCCTGTAATTATTCAGCGCCCTACATACCAATAAACTTAGAACAATGATGCGTACTCCATCATAAAATGGGTTATGCATGGTTATTCTAACCAGGAAGGACAAATTAAGAAAAAATGAATTTAATACCGATTTTTGCAGCAGCTGAAGAGTCATCTCAAGGCATAGCGGCTCTTGGTCTAGATCCTATTCAGATTTTGGCGCAAGCTGCGACGTTTTTATTATTATTTTGGGTTATTAAGAAATACGCCTTAAATGGAATTGTTGAAAAGCTAGATACCAGGCACAAAGACATCAATAGAGGTCTTCATTTAACCGCAGAGATGGATAAGAAAAATGCCGAGCTTGAAGAACAAGTAGAAAAAGCCATGAAAGCTGCGCGAAAATCTGCCGATGTGGTTATCGCTGAAGCTCATTCTGAATCTGGCAATATTATCAGGGCAGCAGAAGAAAAAGCTGACCGCAGAGCTGAAGGTATGCTAAAAGATGCTGAAGGCCGTATTGAGAGAGAAATAACTGATGCTAGAAAAAACCTACAATCAGAAATGACAGTATTAGTTACAGAAGCTACTGAAGCTGTTTTGTCTCAGAAGTTGGATGCTGCTGGTGATAGAAAACTAGTTGAAAAATACTTGGAAGAGGCTATGAAATAATGTCAAAAATTAGCACAAATCAACTAGCGTCATACGCCTTAAACGAAATTGCCGAAGGTGCTGATACTAACGTGGTGTCTAGCCGACTTGCAGGGTTTTTATTGTATGAAAGACGGACAAGAGATGTCCCTGCCCTGCTTAGGTCAATTGAGAAAGAATTGTCCGCAAGAGGCATAGATAACGTGACTATTACTAGCGCATATGAAATTTCTGAAGGTATTAAAAACCAACTGGCTTCAATGCTAAACGCAAAAAGTCCAGTTTTTGTTGATGTTATTGATACAAATGTTATTGGTGGTGTAAAGGCGCGATCTGGAGAAAATGAAATTGACCTGACTATCAAGGACAGGCTAAACAGATTTAAGCAACAAGTTTTAAATAAGGCTAATTAGGAGAAAAAATGAGTAGTACAGTTTCAGTAAAAGAGCTCGCACAAGAAGTCCGCGAGGCAATTGCAGAGCTAAAACGCAGTGGGAATGTAGAGAAATCCGGCATTGTAACCAGAATTGGCGATGGTGTGGCTTGGATATACGGTCTGAGTGATTGTGGTTTTAACGAAATGATTGAGATAGACGGTACAGATGGTAAGATTATTAGCGCTTTTGCTCTAAACCTAATGGAAGATGAAATCGGTGCTGTTCTGCTAGGTTCTGATATCAAAGTTAAAGCCGGTGCTAAAGTTAGACTATCAGGAAAAGTTCTAGAAGTGCCTATCGGCCCTGAACTAGTTGGCCGTGTTGTTGATCCACTTGGTCGGCCCCTTGATGATAAAGGTCCAATAAAAACTAAGCTAACCGGTTTAGTTGAGCGTCACGCACCCGGAGTTCTAGAGCGTAAGAGCGTTAACGAACCACTTATGACTGGTCTAATGGCTGTTGATGGAATGGTACCAATTGGGCGTGGACAAAGGGAGCTGATTATTGGCGATAGACAAACCGGTAAAACAGCTGTAACAGTTGATACTATGATTAACCAATTTCGCCAAAAGACAGGTGTTATCAACATATATGTAGCTGTTGGCCAAAAGATGAGTAAAGTTGCCAGAATCGTTGAAAGATTAACTCAAGAAGGTGTTATGGACCAGACAATTGTCGTAGCTACAAGTGCCTCTGACCCTGCATCACTGCAATATCTTGCCCCATATTCTGGTGCTGCAATGGGCGAATATTTCAGAGACAACAGCGAACATGCATTGATAATCTATGACGATTTAACTAAGCACGCTGTTGCTTACCGACAAATGAGTCTGCTATTACGTAGACCTCCAGGCCGTGAAGCATATCCAGGTGACGTATTTTACCTTCACTCTAGACTTCTTGAACGAGCTGCAAAACTCAGCGATGATTTAGGTGGTGGTTCTCTAACGGCGTTGCCAATTATTGAAACACAGGCTGGAGATATTTCGGCCTTTGTTCCTACTAACGTAATTTCTATTACAGACGGTCAGATATTTATGGAAACTGCACTATTTAACCAAGGGATCAGACCAGCTATATCCGTTGGACTGTCGGTTTCACGTGTTGGTGGTGCAGCTCAGACTAAAGCTCTTAAGGCTGCTGCTGGTCCCCTTCGGCTTAACCTTGCTCAGTTCCGTGAACTTGCAGCATTTGCACAATTTTCAAGTGATCTAGACGCAGATACAAAATCTAAGATTGAACGTGGGCAAAGATTAACAGAACTTCTAAAACAACCCCAGTATTCTCCGTTAAGTATGTGGGAGCAAACTGCTAGTCTTATTGCTGCAACAGAAGGTGGTTTTGATAGTATACCTGTAGAAAATATCAAAAAAGCTCAAGCTGCTCTGTTGTCTCAACTTAAGTCTGAGAAGAAAAAAGAGATGGCTACGCTAGAAAAGGGTGGCAAGCCGGATGACAAGATGAAGGACGTGATTTTGAAGCAAGCTGCAAAGGTAGCCAAAGAATATAAGGAAGAAAAGTAGACAACTATGAGTATGAGTGAGACAAACATGGGTTTTCCCAAGCTTTTTCCGGTTGTTGACCCCGGTGGTTTTGACTCTAAGAAAGACTGCTCTCCACTTAGTTCACCTAGCGGTGAATATATGATTTTCCGTGATGGCGAAGGCCCACCTTGTTTGCATGAATGTTTGGATATCGGGAATACTGCAGTTCAGAGTCTAGGAGATATTAATTAATGGCTAGTACTCAACAGATAAAAGCTAGAATCAAGAGCGTTAAGAACACCAAGCAAATTACAAAAGCAATGGAACTTGTAGCCGCTAGTAAAATGCGTCGTGCTCAGGAAACAACTCTTGCTAGCCGAGATTACGCGGTTAGCGCAAGGCAGATTCTAACAAGACTACGTGAACTAACCGATGTTAGCAAACATCCGCTATTTATAACCAGAGATGTAAAAAACCGTATCTTGATTGTTATAACGAGTGATAGAGGTTTGGCTGGTGCATATAATAGTAACGTTTTACGCCGGCTTGCAAAAGAGCTAAAACAGGATAAAGAGAGCAAGATTTCAACAAGTCTTATTTTGATTGGTAAACAAGCAGCTAAATTTGCAGCTCGTATAGAGGGCTTAAATGTATTGGGAAGTTACGATAGGATGCCGGAGCGTCCTACCTTAAGCGATTTGTCCCCTATCCTCGGTACAATAACTGATTTATTTGTCGGCAAAGATAAAGGTGTAGGTTCAGAGTCCGAAGATTCAAAAAAGCCGAATTCTGTAAATAATATGGTTGATGCAGTTGACGTTTTGTACACTAATTACAAATCTAGCGTTGTTCAGGAAGTGACTCAGCAACGTTTACTGCCTGCAGCATTTAAGGAAGAAAAATTATCAGATACTTTAGAATCAGCAATTTTTGAGCCAAGCCCGCAGGCTGTTTTAGACACTGTAGCCGAACATTTGGTTGAAATTCAACTGTGGCAGGCGTATCTTGAGAGTCAGGCTAGTGAGCAGAGTTCTCGTATGATGGCGATGAAAACTGCAAGCGATAATGCCGGTGACTTAATTGACGATTTGACCCTTGCTGCAAACAGCGCTCGTCAATCAGCAATTACGCAAGAATTAGCAGAAATAACAGGTGGAGCGGAGGCAATGAAATGACCTATAAGACACCCTTTCAGGGTTTCTCATCGCGCCAAGCGCAGAATAAATCTGACGCGTGGGCTGCTCTTCCCGAACTACAGGAGGCAACGAAATGAAATTAAGGCACGGTGAGCGAATAGCAGATTATAACAAGACAGCTGAAGTCGTAAAAGACATGTTGACCGATTTATTCCCAGCGATTCAGAAAAAATCCAGATTTTTGTACAGAGGTACGGCTGAAAATTTATTATTACACCCAGAACAGCAGTTGCCTGTAATAGTGGCTTCTGATGAGTTAACTAGCTTTATTGCAGACAACCCAAACCTGGGGCAACCACGCCTAGACGTTCCAGACATAGATAAGGCTATAACAGAGTTGGCAATAGTGGTAGGTATTCTAGGGGTCCATTTAGCAATGGATACACCACAATTTGGGGCACGTACAGGCCTACCTTCATTAAAGGTGGATGGTATCAAAATGACACCACCTCAATTCGTTAGTGAAGTTTGGAGTCAGGATTATGGAACAAGGTTTACAGAAGCTGTAAGGTTAGGCTTAACAGGTGGAGCGGAGGCAATGAACTA
>CAYVHE010000029.1:0-10094 GCA_964451085.1 uncultured Candidatus Saccharibacteria bacterium
CAATCATTCCCTTACGAGCTCCTCTTGTAGCTGTAAAGTATTCAAGTGGTGTTAACCCGCTCATATAGTTCTTTTTAATAGGCAATTCAATGGCTTTACCTGTAGCATCCGTAACTACGCCGAGAAGTCCTACTGCTGTTTTAACCTGTCCAATGTTACCTCTGGCTCCGGAGTTAACTGCTGTAGCCATAGATGTGTCTTCATGAACGAATTGGTCAGCAAGTGTTTCCTGAACCTTTGAGTCTGTTGTCATCCAGTTTTCAACTGTTAATCTGTATCTCTCTTCATCAGTAATGAAACCTTGTTCATACTGTTTACTTATATCAGTAGTTTTCTTTTCACCTAATTTAATTAAGTCGTCAACTTTAGCAACTTCGTTAAAATCTGTCATTCCCATTGATAGACCGGATCTAGTAGCAAATTCAAAACCAAGCTCCTTCATCTCATCAGCGATACGAGCAGTTCTCTCCTGGCCATACTGAATGAACACTTCGGACATAACTTTTTGAAGTCGTTTTTTCGTCATTTCATCGTTTTGATAGGTATAGTCTTCTGGCAATATCTCGTTAAAGAATATTCTACCTAATGTTGTTTCTATGTCTTTGCCTCTAAATGGAACTACGATCGAAGACTGTACGGTAATCTCTCCTTTATCTCGAGCCATTACAGCTTCACTAACAGAAGAGAATACGAATGGTTTTTTGGTCATCTGACTCTTACGGTTATAGGTAAGGTAATAACAACCAAGTACAATGTCCTGTTCGATGTGTAGTATTGGCGAACCGTCGGCAGGCTTTAGCAAGTTTTTATTGCTAGCCATAATATTCTTAGCCTCATCTTGCGCTCGTTTTGAAAGAGGAAGGTGTACTGCCATCTGGTCTCCATCAAAGTCAGCATTAAAGCCTTTACATACTAATGGATGAAGTTGGATAGCCTTGCCCTCAATTAATATTGGCTGGAAAGCTTGAATAGACAATCTGTGTAGTGACGGAGCTCTGTTTAGTAGTACATACTTTCCTTCAATTACTGAGTCTAGCGCATCCCATACAGCTGTTTCACCAAGCTCTATCATTCTTGTTGCTGAGCGAATATTGTGTGCAAGATCGTTCTCTATCAAAAAGCCAATAACGAAAGGTTTAAATAGCTCTAGTGCCATCATCTTTGGCAGACCGCATTCATCAATAGATAGTTCAGGGCCTGATACAATTACTGACCTACCTGAATAGTCTACTCTTTTACCAAGTAGGTTCTGCCTGAAACGCCCTTGCTTACCCTTAAGCTGGTCACTTAATGATTTAAGACGTCGTCTTTGTCCTGTTGAAGCAATAGCTCTTCCTGATCGCGTTGAATTGTTATCTATTAAAGCATCTACAGCTTCTTGCAACATTCTCTGTTCGTTTCTTCTAATTACTTCTGGTGCGTTAAGATCCATTAACTTTTTAAGTCTGTTGTTTCTATTAATGACCCTTCTATATAGGTCGTTTAGATCGCTTGTAGCGAACCTACCACCAGTTAACTGAACCATTGGGCGTAAATCTGGAGGGATTACAGGTAGGATAGTTAGGCACATACTAACTGGTTTAATTCCAGCTTTCTCCATACTTTCAAGAAGTCTAAGGCGTTTCATTAATTTCTTGCGTCTTTGACCTTTTGCTGTAGCTTCTTCTTCTTGTAGGCCAGCTATTAGTTCTGGCAACTCGATTTCTTGCAAGAGTTTTAGAATTGCTGTTCCGCCCATACCCACTTCAATGATTTCATCCATTTCATCAGGTAGTGATCGATACTCGGTTTCTGTCAACAAAGCTTTCTTAACCAATAATGTAAGTTGCTCTTTATAGGTAGCAAAATCTAATTCAAGCTCTTCTATCTCTTTGGTTTGCATTTCAGCAAGTGACTTTACGTTTGCACCCTCAAGTTGAGCTTCACTTTCGTAGCGAGCTTTAATAGCTTCTTTTGCAGCTGAGGATTCCGCTTCTTTGTCTTCAAGCAATTTTGCTTTGGCATCATCGTCAATATTCACAACTACGTAACTTGCAAAATATGCAATTCTCTCAAGGTGTTTTACTGTCATCCCAAGCAAAAGTCCGATTGCTGACGGCGTTCCGCGCAGGAACCAGATATGTGCAACAGGGGCTGCTAGAGCTATATGGGCCATTCGTTCACGTCTTACAATGCTCTTAGTTACTATTTCACCCTTCTTATCGACTGCAACTTCTCTAGATCTTACACCTTTAAACTTAGAGTCGTGCGGATTGATATCTTTTACCGGGCCAAATATCTTTTCACAAAATAGACCGTCTCTTTCGGGTTTTTGTGTCCTATAGTTAATAGTTTCTGGTTTAAGCACTTCACCATGACTCCAGTCTTTAATGTCTTCACTACTAGCTACTGCTAGTCTTACTGCGTCAAAGTCTCCGATGTTAATATTTGTTGCGTAGCGTCTCATTATTTAACCTCCTTTTCGTCTTCTTTGTCCGAGGAATATTGATGCTCTTGCACATCCTCTTTAGCTGGAGTTAAATCGTCAACTTCTTTTCCTTCAGAATCAACTATCACTAACTCTTCATTTTCTGCAGCGTCTTCGGTAACGTCGACATCAGATATGCTACTTTCAGGCGCAGAAATCTCTATGCCTTCTTTAGCTTCTTCTTTAACAACTTCTGCAAGTACTACTTCAGCATCTACGACTTCTTCTTTACCTGAATCTTTTTCTATAAGATCTACTTTTAGTCCAAGTCCTTGAAGCTCTTTTACTAACACGTTAAAACTTTCTGGTACTTTAGGACCGATTATCTCAGTTCCTTTTATGATAGATTCATAGGCTTTAGAACGTCCGTAAACGTCATCAGACTTAATAGTTAACATTTCTTGCAGAGTATAGGCGGCTCCATATGCCTCAAGTGCCCATACTTCCATTTCTCCAAGTCTCTGACCACCATTCTGAGCTTTTCCTCCGAGAGGTTGCTGCGTAACCATAGTGTATGGTCCTGTACTTCTTGCGTGGATTTTATCTACAATCATGTGGTTTAGCTTAATCATGTACATACAACCTACCGTAGTTTTCTCTGTAAATGCTTCACCTGTAAGTCCGTCGAACAACTGTTGTTTTCCGTCATCAGGTAATCCAGCCTCTTTAAGAAGCTCTTTAATTTTTGGCGTGCTAACACCATCGAATGACGGCGTAGCAACGTTAAATCCTAGAGTCCTAGCTGCAATACCAAGGTGAGATTCAAATAACTGTCCAATATTCATACGACTTGGCACACCTAATGGGTTAAGGACTATATCTATAGGAGTTCCGTCGGCTGTGAATGGCATATCTTCTTGAGGCAATACTCTGGCGATAACACCCTTGTTTCCGTGTCTACCACCTAATTTGTCTCCAACAGCAATCTTTCTCATTTGCGCAACAAAGACTTGTATTTGCATTATTACGCCAGCCTTAAGGTCGTGGCCATTAGCCCTTGAAAAGACTTTAACGCCGACTACTTTACCGTGTTTTCCATTACCCATTCTCTGGGAAGTATCACGCACTTCTTTAGCTTTTTCACCAAATATTGCTCTTAGTAGTCTTTCCTCACTAGAAAGCTCTTGCTCACCCTTTGGTGTAATCTTTCCTACTAGAATGTCACCAGGATGCACTTCTGCACCAATTCTAACTATTCCGTCCTCATCAAGGTGCCTTAGGGCATCTTCAGAAACATTAGGTATATCACGAGTTACAATCTCAGGACCTAATTTCGTCTCTCTAACCTCAGTCATGTAATCAATGATATGAACACTTGTTAGTGTGTCATCTTGCACAAGTCGTCTAGAAACGACGATAGCATCTTCAAAGTTGTACCCGTGCCATGGCATAAAAGCTACAAGCAAGTTTTTACCAAGTGCTAATTCTCCGTGATCTACAGACATACCCTCTATTAAGATGTCTCCAGCCTTCACTTTCTGGCCTCGTTCTACTACCACTTTTTGGTTTATAGAAGAACCCTCGTTACTTCTTAAAAAGTGAACGGGGTTGTATGTTGTTTTATGCTTTTTATAAGCAACTACAATTTTTGTTGCACTAGCTTCCAAAACCTTACCGTCTTCTTCTGCAAGAACAACTTGCCCGGAGTTAAGAGCTACATCACCCTCTAATCCTGTACCAACTATTGGTGCTTCAGGACGAGCTAATGGAACGGCTTGTCTTTGTTGGTTACTTCCCATCAGTGATCTATACACATAGTTCTTTTCTATAAACGGTATTAGTCCTGCTGTTGAACCGATAAGCTGTCTTTTTGAAGAATCCATATAAGTTATGTCATTAGAATCTACTTCAGTTGAAACAAGACGACTTCTTGCGCTAACACGTTGATTAACGAAATAACCGTCTTTATCGATTTCTTCACCGCCACTAGCGATAACAGCGTTTGATTCATCAGCTGCATCTAAATACTCAATTTTGTCTGTTAACACTGCCTTAACTGGCCATGTTTTTTGTGATTTAACTTTTTCTAATTTCTTTGCAGCAGATTCGGTAATTTTGCTGCCTTTTTTAGTAATTACGCTGCCTTTTTCATCTTCTAGATTTGCTGATGCGATGTGTCCTACTGCTTTTTTAGCAGTAACAGCGTTTATTACTTTTCTATATGGTGTTTCAAGAAAGCCGTAATCGTTAATACGAGCGTACATTGCCATATTTAGTACCAAGCCAATGTTGGCTCCTTCTGGAGTCTCAACAGGACATATCCTTCCATAGTGAGTAGCGTGAGCGTCACGAACCTCAAATCCGGCACGCTCACGAGAAAGACCACCGGGGCCCATAGAACTTAAACGACGCTTATGCGCAAGCTCACTGAGAGGATTAATTTGATCCATGAACTGAGAAAGTTGAGAACTTGCAAAGAATTCTCTTACTGCAGCAACTATTGGACGCGCGTTAATCAGCTGTGCTGGTGAGACGGTCTCTATATCACTCATAGACATTCGGTCTTTTGCATTTCGCTCCATTCTTAGAAGACCGATTCTAAATTGCCTTTGGACAAGCTCGCCAACTAGTTTTATACGGCGGTTTGCAAGACTATCAATGTCATCTGGAGTATCTTGAGTTACGTTTAGTCTTATTAGTTCTGCAACAATTGCAAGCAAATCATCAAGTCGCATTATGCGATTTTCAGCGGTATTTGGAATGCTTAAGTTTAGACGTTTGTTTATCTTATATCGTCCTACACGGCTAAAATCAAATCTCTTATAACTGAAAAACATATTTTCAATTAAGGTTTTTGCATTATCGACTGTCGCTAGATCACCTGGACGTAAGCGGCGGTAAACTTCAATCAAAGCTTCATTCACACCTCTTGATGGGTCCTTTTCTAAAGTAGCTGTTACATAATTTAACTTCCCTTGATCAACATGTTTAAAGGCTTCGCGCATTTTGATTTCTGTAACGCCCAAAGCTCTCAATAGAGTAGTAACTGCAATTTTTCTTTTTCGGTCAATTTTAACAAACAAAGCTCCAGTTGCTGAGGTTTCAAACTCTAACCATGCACCACGCCCTGGAATAACCTTTGCTCCGTATCTATTTACACCATTTACGTTATCGGCGGTAAAGAATACACCTGCGCTTCGAATCAATTGACTTACTACAACACGCTCTGCGCCGTTAATAACAAAAGTACCCCTGGTTGTCATCCACGGGTAATCTCCTAGGTAAATTTCTTGTTCTTTAATCTCGCCGGTAACTTTATTGGTAAGCTCAACTACAGCTTTTAGAGATGCTTCATAGCTGATGTTGTTTTCTCTTGCTTCAGCTTCGGTAGTTTTGGTGTCCTCAAAATGATAACTTTTAAATTTTATACTCAGTTTTGTTCCAGTATAATCGTCTATAGACCCGATTTCTTGAAGAATATCGCCAAGTCCTTCGTCTACAAACCACTGAAACGAAGTGTTTTGATGACTAACTAAGTTGGGTAATCCTATTACTTCCTTTTTTTTACTAAAGTATTTTCTTGCCGCAGCACCCTTAACAATTACATTACTCTTACTTTTTACCATACTTCTCCAACATGACAACCTTAGATTTTGAGGCTGCTCTCTTAGTTAATAAATTCATGTTTTTTTAAGAAGATTACTGCTTGTGGTCGGATCCCGTGCAACTTTAGAGAAGCCACACAACTCACAGGCATACTACTTCGTATCAAAAGATTGTCTCAAACCAATGCAAAATTGTCAAATTTTGTTTATACTTAGTCTTTATTGGTCATTATCGGGAAGTAGGTCAGAAAGCATACTATGCGCTTCATCGTATGGTAGACCCAGTACTTTACTACCATCTGTCCCCATTGTTCTAAGACTTTCGCCATCAGGGAAAAGTGCGTCACTAAACCTAAGTGCATGTCCTAACCTAGTAACCTGCTCTGCAGGAGTCATACCTTCTAATATTCCTTCTTGACTTGTTTCTAAATTTTCTTTATTCACTATAATACCTATCTTTTTTACTTTATTACCTTATCAGCTAGACCATACTTGACGGCTTCATCTGCAGTCATCCAATAGTCTCTATCAACGTCTTTTTCGATCTTAGTAAGCTTTTGGCCTGTGTTTTTAGCTAAAATCTCATTTAGCAATTTGCGGGTCTTAAGACTTTCTTTAAGGTCTATTTCCATGTCAGTAACCTTACCCCGAGTACCACTAGAAGGTTGATGAATCATAACTTTCGAGTGAGGCAGTAAGATACGTTTTCCTTTGGTTCCAGAGCTAAGTAAGAAAGCCCCCATGCTAGCTTGCAGTCCTATACCTACTGTTTGAATGTCATTTTTTACATGATGCATTGTATCAAAAATTGCCATCCCGTCATATACGCTACCACCTGGACTATTTATATAAAAGTAGATATCTTTCTTGGCGTCTTCGTTTTGCAAGAACAATAATTGAGCTACTATTACGTTAGCAGTAGCAGAGTTAACCTCGTCACCTAAAAAAATAATCCTGTCTTTCAAGAGTCTACTGTATATGTCGTAGGCACGCTCTACTCTTCCATCGTTTTCTATTACTGTAGGTATTAACACTTAAATCCTTATTTATCTACTTAATTTACAAGAATTTAATTATAGCAAAACTAGCACTCACTAGTCAAGAGTGCTAATGGTAGTTTTTGGTGTTTCTTATCGAGTCTTTAAGAAAATTATGACTTTTTCAGATCGTAATCTAGATTTTAGCTCTCTACGGTTTTCTTCTGCATCTAACTGTTCTACCATTTTAGGGTCATTATAGCGTGCTTTTAGCTGAGTAATCCTGGTGTTTAGTTCTTCTTCTGAGACGGTAACTCCTTCGAGGTCGGCAATTTCATTAAGAATAAGGCCAGCCTTAATTCTTCTTTTAGCCTCTGGTACAATCTCTTTTTTCATATAATCATCTTCTGTGGTCTTCTGGTTATCTAAAAATTCTTTAAAAGTCAGACCCCTTTGCACAACATTTTGTTTTACTTCTCTAAGAACAATTCCTTCTTGTTCCTTAATTAAAGTATCAGGAATTTTCACCTTTGTCTTATCGGAAATTTCTTTAAGTATTGCTTCTTCGTAGTCTCTTTCTATCTTCTGAGATTCTTCTATTTCTAATTGTTTCTTTATATCTGCTTTTAGCTCGTCAACTGTCTTGAAAGGACCTATTTGAGCGGCAAAATCATCATCCAATTTTGGACGGGAAACTTCGTTAACTTTTTTTATTGTAACGCTAAAAGTAACTTTTGCTTTCTGCAAAGACTTTACGCCGTAGTCTTTAGGGAAAGTCACGTCAAAGTCCTTTTTGTCACCAGCTTTCATACCGATTAAGTTTTCTTCAAAGCCAGGAATAAATGCTTTTGATCCAATTACTAATGAGTAGTCCTTCCCATCAGCACCTTTTACGCTTTTTCCTTTTACGTCTACACCCTTGAAGTCAATTATTACTTCATCTTTATCTGCCGCTTCGCTGGAAACTTCGCGCTTAGTAGCACCTCTACTTAGAAGGTTTTCTATAACTTCATCGATTTTTTTCTTATCTAGCTTTAAAGCGTTTCTTTTAGACTTCAATACCTTGTAGTTTGCTAATTTTACCTCGCCAACTACAGGCAAGTTAATAATTACTTCCAAGGCAGTAAATGGTACGAATTTTTTGATGTCTACCTTTGGCTGTCCGACAGGGCGTAAACGTTCGTTCTTTATTGCCGCGATGTATAGTGTATTAACTGCTTCATCAATAAATTCTGATTGTAAAACATCCGAAGACACATTCTTCTCTACAACTGCTATTGGGATTTTGCCATCTCTAAAACCAGAAACTTTTACCTTACTTGCGAGTTTCTTAAGTACTTTGTTCTTAATTTTTAGTAATTCTTCTGCTGTGGCAGCAATTTCAATAATTGCTTCGGTGTCGTCTTTTCGTTCCATGTTTAAATTCATAAGTGTTGATATTAACAGATTAGAACGTGATTGTCACGTTGTTTTTTTATTAAAAAATAGCCTTAAAGTGTTACTGCAATTTTCTAGAATCAAGCACAATTTTAGCTATCCTGCTTAAATTATGCTTTTCTTCATCGTTGTTAGACATTACTTTTAGTGTGTAGCTATCCTTTATATTTTCACCCTCAATTGTAATTAAGTAAGCTACCTGTGATTTTTTTGCCGCTTTAAACTGCTTGTCTAATTTTCGTTTTGAGTAATCCACAGATACTTTCAGGCCTAGAGATCTTAATTCTTCTGCTACCGAACGTGCGTGTGAAGCAGAATTATCACCGTCTAAAATTAAGGTAATGTCAGCCGTCTGAGAATAGGCTGGCAACAACTTATGCGTTTCCAAAAAGTTAGTAAACCCAACATCGCCTGCCGCAAAACCAATAGTCGGCACTGGATCACAACCAAATTGTGCGACAAGTCCGTCATACCTACCACCCCCAAGTAATGATCTGCTATTTTCTGGGTTTGTATCAAATGCTTCAAATACTATATCTGTGTAATAATCAAAACCTCGCATAAGAGAAATATCAAATTCTAGATTACTAATGCCTAACGACTTGCAAGTGTTAAGGATTTTTTCTAACTCCTTTACACTAGGACTTTCTCTTAATTCTTTAGGCAAGTCAGAGAGTTTTTTAATATTCAGAAGTTTTACTATCTTATTTGTTGTAGACATATTCTGGGCAATCTCATTTACTGCACCGTTAAACTCAACTGCTGACATTTTGTTTTTCTTATCTGTTAGCTTTATCAACTTATTTGATTGATCTGAGCTCATACCGCAAGTATATGTAAACATTGTGTTAATCAGCACTCTACTGCTGATTTTTACCACGTATTGGCTTCTTTTTGCTTTAAAAGCACTAAATATATTATCGATAATTTGGATCATCTCTATTTCGGCATCATTAGACTTTACGCCAAACATATCTACGTTAAGCTGCCAAAACTCTCGTAAACGCCCTCGTTGCATCCTTTCATATCTCCATAAATTCGGGATAGAGTACCAACGTACTGGGTAGGCTAACTCTTGCCTACGGCCTGCAACCATTCTACTTACGCTAGGAGTCATTTCCGTTCTAATCGTTACACTACGGTCACCTCTATCTTTAAAAGTATAGGTCTGCTCTTTTATAATTTCATCGTTGCCCTTCATTAAATAAAGGTCTGTTGGCTCTAGGATTGGCGAATCGTAACTTTGATATCCATATTTCTCTACAACTCTTCGCCATGTATTAAAAACCCATTCCTGAGTTTGCTTATCTTCTGGAAAAAAATCTCTTGCACCCTTGTAAGGTTGAGTGTTTAGCTTCATAGGTTTTATTATCTTACATTTACAGTCGTACTCCAAATAATTAAGTCCTCCCTACCTTTTCCCGCGTCTTCATTAATGCATTTATTGACCTGAAGTTAGAATTCTTCATAGTTAAAAAGAAAAACGATATACGAATAATGTATCCTTGTAGCCAACCGAAAAAAGAAAAACGATAAACTAAAGAAACACGAAACAAGATATACGAAAAACGCCCTCCTGCAGCCAACCGAAATAAGAAAAACTAACGAAAGACGAAAAAAGATATACGAAAAACGCCCTCCTGTAGCCCAGCGAAATATGAAACAAGA
>CAYVHE010000030.1:0-9087 GCA_964451085.1 uncultured Candidatus Saccharibacteria bacterium
CGAGACGAAGTTTTTTTAGCTTTTCAGCTTTTCTCTCTTTGCGGATAATAGCTTTTATTCTACGATCTCTTTTACTGATAGGTTTTTCGAAATGTTGTGCTTGTTTAGCAATAGCAACTACACCCGATTGCTGGACTCGCCTTGTAAAACGGCGGATAAGGTTCTCGGTTGGTTCCCTTGCATCTTTCTTTGTAACTTGAATCATAGTCGACATTATATCGTAAGTGAGGTCACTCTGTAAACACTAAGTTTATGATCGTTGGCGTTTTTGGGCTGCTCTTTGGGATTTCAAAACAATACTTTGGAGATCTTTAAAAATCAAGAAGTGTTTATTTGTATAATAAACTTTGGTATTACCCTGCCTCTCTGATAACAAGAAGCCGACTTTCTCTAATTTTTTTAATTCACGCTGAATGTTTCCCGGATCTTCTTTTATAAGTTTAGCAAGACCTCTGACGTGTGTTTTGAAGTCAGGATATTTTGCATAAATAACAACGATTTTGCGTCGTACTCGGGATGTAATGAATGTATCAAGCATAAGTTTTATATTGTTATTAGAACAACGTTAAGTATAAACACATCTGTTCTAACATGCAAGCATTTAGTTAAAATCGGTTGGTTTCTAGTATAATATAGGTGTGATGAAGACAGAGATGACCTCAAATTATTATGAAATAGCGCTAGCTTTGGATGGCTCCTGGAAGAGCAATATTTATACTTATAGCTCTTCACGCGCTCTAAAAATAGGAGATATCGTAAACGTTCCTTTTGGTAAATCTAACAAACTTGGATACGTAATTAGCGAAACTTCTAAATCTAGTCTTAGGATTAAGGAAATTAATAACAGCATATTTGGACTATCTCTGAGTCCAGAAGTACTAAAACAAGTAAAATGGCTGCAGGATTATTATCCAAAATCCCCAGGACTACACGTAAAACAATTTCTACCAGCACGTCTATTAAGCGCAAAGGTTAAGAATGACAATAAACCAGATAACCCTAAAGTATCTTTAAAATCAAAGAAGCTACCTACACTTTCCAAAGATCAGTCTGGAGCCCTACGAAAAATACAAAACAACAGTAATTCATCTGTTGTCCTTCATGGCGTAACAGGTTCTGGTAAGACTAGGGTTTATATAGAACTAGCAACTAAGATTTTATCTTCTGGCAAGGATGTACTCATGGTTTATCCTGAGATATCCCTTACCACACAGTTAGAACAGAGTTTAATCGATAGTTTTGGCAAAGATAAAATTCTAACTTACCATTCTCATAAAACACCTTCCGAACTAAACAAAATATGGCTAAAAGTAGCTGACACCACTAGAGATCCTTTAATTATCATAGGGCCTAGATCGGCCTTATTTACTCCTACCAGAAATTTAGGATTAGTAATACTAGATGAAGCCCATGATAGTGCCTTCAAGCAAGATAATGGAGCTAGGTACAACGGTCTGTCTGTCGCTGGAGCACTTGCAAAAAATAATAAAGCTCAACTAGTAATCGGCAGTGCCACCCCACCTATTCTAGAAACTTCTCATATTATTGCAAAAGGAGGACTTCTAGTATGTATGCACAGCCTAGCGATTTCTAGTCCGACTACTGCAAATAAAGAGTTTTTAATAGTTGATATGACCATTAAGACTAATAGGACGAACCACCCGCTGCTATCTAAGGCTTTAGTCCAAAGCATTAAATCGAGTTTAGTAGGCTCCAAACAGACTCTTCTCTTTCTAAACCGACGAGGTACTGCCAGGATGCTACTGTGCGAAAACTGCGGTTGGCATAATGACTGCCCTAAGTGTGACTCCCCCTTAGTGTTTCACCATGATAAGAACAACTCTAGATGCCATTTATGTGGATCAAAATATACCGTTCCAAAAGTATGCCCAGACTGTTCTCATCAATTATCACTTAGGTCGCCTGGAACTAAAGCCCTGGAGCACGATCTAAAAAAACTTTTCCCTGAGGCTATAATACAGCGCTTTGATAGTGACAATAACAAAAAGGAATCTTTCGCGCTAAATTATCAGAGCATTAAAGACGGTAAAGCCGACATTATAATAGGCACACAACTTATTACTAAGGGGTTAGATTTACCAAAACTAGAAACAGTAGGGGTTTTGCAAGCAGATAGCGCCTTGTACTTACCTGACTTCTCTAGCCAAGAAAAACTATTCCAACAACTAACCCAGGTAAGCGGAAGAGTCGGTAGAGGACACACGCCCGGTAGAGTAATTATACAAACGTACCAAGCAGACAATCCCATATTCGACCTCGTTAAAAATCAAGATTGGCATAAATTTTATATGACTGAGCTAAAAATAAGAAAATCAGCCAACTATCCACCTTACGTTTATTTAGCCAGGTTATGGAACAAAAAGAAATCGCAAACTGGTGCCAAGAAATCAATAACAAACTTAGCGTCATCCTTAAAATCATACAAAAATATCAACATATTGGGACCTGCCCCTAGTTTTCATGAAAAAGCCAACAACACCTATTCCTGGCAATTAGTAATTAAATCTAGTTCGAGGAGAGCTTTAGCCAATATAGTCGCGAATTTACCTAAAGATATATCGTATGACCTAGACCCAGTTAATCTGCTTTGATTGACTCTTCCAGGTTACAATTACCCTAAAATACGCTATACTAACATCTTGAAATGGATAAATCAGATATAATCACACTACCTCACGAATCCTTAAGGGAACATTCCCTGAAAGTTGGAATAGTTGATAACGAAATTAAAAAGCTCGTCAAGGATATGGAGTCTGCTACTCTTGACTGGGAGGACAGCAGAGAACATGAAGTTGGAGTAGCACTAGCGGCAGTTCAAATTAATAAACTACATAAAATAGTGATTATTCGGGATGATTTTAACGATAAAAACAACAGAAATTTTCATGTCTTCATTAATCCAAAAATAGTTAAGTATGAAGGAAGTATTGAAAAAGACTTCGAAGGATGCCTCAGCGTAAAAGGTATATATGGTAAAGTCCCAAGGTATACTAAAATAAGAGTTAAAGCCTTAAATCTTGAAGGCAAAGAGATTAGAGTAAAGGCTGAAGGATTTTTGGCAAGGATATTCCAGCATGAAATCGATCACGTTAATGGCAAAGTATTCGTAGACCACATAAAGAACTCTCCGAATTCTTTTTTCAAAATAACAGACTCTGGAAAGATAGAGAAAATGAGCAATGAAGAACGAAAAAAAGCATTTAGTATTCTTTGGTAGTGGACCGGTTGCAGAAAAAAGCCTAGCACTATTAAAATTAGATTTTGATATTGATATCGTTGTAACAAAATCTACGACTCTCAAGAGTATGCTAGAAATCTCAGGTGATTCAAAAGTATTTTCAGTAAATACAAAGCAGGAACTTGATGAGTTATTTACAACTAAAAGCATACACTGCGACCTAGGGATATTGGTTGATTTTGGTATTATTGTGAGTAAACAAATTATTGATAGTTGTGAGCTGGGAATTATAAATAGCCACTTTTCCCTTTTGCCAGAATTAAGAGGTGCAGACCCCATATCATTTGCAATCTTGGAAGGCAAAAAAAATACTGGGGTTAGCTTGATGATGTTAGTAGAAAAAATGGACGAAGGTCCAGTTTTGACATCCAAGGCAACTCCAATATCAAACAATGACACATCAAGAACGTTAACAGATAGGCTAATTAGTATAAGTGACGAACTACTTAAAAAAATAATTCCCCGTTATCTGAAAGGGTTACTTAAGCCCCAACCTCAAGAACCACTAACCAACAATAGCATTAGGACCAGTTATACTAGAAAGCTAAAAAAATCCGATGGAATAGTAGATTGGACTAAAGCAGCAATACAAGTAGATAGAGAAGTTAGAGCGTATATTGACTGGCCTAAAAGCAAAGCTCAATTAAACTCGTTTGACGTAATAATCACTAAAGTGCGCGTATACAGAGAACACGAATTCACGAAAACTGCTGGGTCTATATATTTCGATAAACAACATATATATGTAAAGTGCGGAAATGACACCATCATAATAGACGAGCTTAAGCCATTAGGGAAAAATGCTATGAGTACCCAATCTTTTCTAGCAGGTTACAGAGATAAATTGTAGAGTCTACTAAACCTAGCTATTTATTAATTAGGCTTCCAGGGTGAAGAGGAAGATTGAGGGTTGATTTCTGACTCCTGATCTTTAGAAGGCTGGCTATCAGTTGGTTGGGGCTGTTGAGGGTTTAAATAGTCCTGAGAAACGGGTTGCTTAGGTTGCAGCGGTTGTTGTTGGCTGACAGCTAGCCTTGGCTGTGCTACTTGATTCTGCCGTCCCGATACAGCTTGCTGGGCGCCATTAGAAGACTCTTCAGATTGCGCTACTATCTGTGGTGCAGCCTGTTTTATTTCTTCTTTAAGTTTCTCTAGCTCATCAGCTACAACTTGTTTGTAGTTCGGAAAGTTATTCTCTAACCACTTCAAGGCGCCGGATTCATCTTTTTTGTTTATATAGGCCTCAAATTCATCCAGCTGTTCATTACTCATCTGTTCTGCGAGTTTCATACCTACCCTCATTTCAAGAGTTTCATATATATGAGCAAGCATTTTATTCTTTTCTACTGGAGGCAAAGACCCTAAACCAAGTTCTTCTAAAAACGCATTATCAAGTTTAAACATAGCTTATCCTTTATATATCTTACTCTATTTTAGCGTACGTTCCTTTAATTCACGAGTGAAAAATTCTAATACATCTGATTCTTGCATATTAAATCTACCATCAGTTACTAAAGTTACTCCGCAATCTTGCCCTGAGTCTACTTCTTTTGCCTCTTGTGGACCACATTGCAGCCTTGTAGCTTCTAACTCAACTAGCACTTCCTTGTCCCGCTTGACCCGTACCATTGCGGGAGTAAGAATGTTTCCTTTAGTGACTTCACCACCTGCAATAATCTCTTTTTGGGTAGTTTTGAATACTTTTTTTACTTTCATTCTTCCAAGTTCTTTTTCTACTACTTCAGGTGCCAACAGAGATGATAGTTCTTCTTTAGCATCATCTAGTAGCTCATATATAACGTCGTAGATTCGTACAGGGACTTTATCTCTTGACGCAAGTTGTCTTAGCCCTGCCGGTAAATCAACATGAAAGCCATAGATAATTGCCTTGGATGCTGTAGACATATATATATCGTTATCGTTGATAGCTCCTACTCCCGAACCAACTATACGCACGGATACCTCATCTGTACCTAAAGTTTTCAGAGAGTCTATAACTGAGGTCAACGAACCTTGCACGTCTGCTTTTACTACAACATTGAGCTCTTGCAGTTTATCCTTGTGGGATATTATACGTAATAATTCTGAGTCTGAGACGTGCGTTGCTTTACTTGAACTATTTTTTTCTTCCAAGCCAATCTGCGCTTTACGCTTAGCATCTTTTTCGTTATTAGTAACTTCAAAAATATTTCCAAAATCAGGGAGAGACTTAAACCCACTAATTATTACCGGCGTTGATGGCCCCGCACTCTTTATCTCTTCACCATCGGTGTTTTGAATTGTTCTTGCTTTACCATACGCTGCTCCCGCAACCAAATAATCACCTCTTTTTAACGAGCCATTCTCGATTAAAACTACTGCATTAGGACCTCTTCCAAGCTCCATATGAGATTCAATCACCAAACCTTTAGCAGGTCCGGTTGGCAAAGCTTTTAATTCTTCCACATCAGTGACTAGCAGTATCATATCTATTAATTCTGTTATCCCATCTCCGGTCTTTGCTGATACCGGTACAACTATGGTGTCCCCACCCCAATCTTCTGGCATCATCTCATTTTCGGAAAGTTGTTGTTTTAATCTATTTAGGTCGGCTCCTGGCTTATCCATCTTATTTGCTGCAACTAGCATCTTTACTCCGGCTTTGCGCGCAAAACGAATTGCCTCGATAGTCTGTGGCTTTAGCCCATCGTCTGCAGCCACAACAATGACTACTAGATCAGTTAGGAGCGCGCCGTGCTCTCTAAGCGCAGCGAAAGCCTCATGACCAGGAGTATCTAAGAATGTAATCTTTCTTTTTTTATGTGTAATCTGATATGCAGATATATGTTGAGTTATCCCCCCGGATTCACCAGCGGCAACTTCTTCACCTCTAATTTTATCCAGTAGACTGGTCTTACCGTGATCAACGTGACCCATAACCGCTATAACTGGTGGTCTTTCCGTTGCATTTGGGTCGAGAGAAGATTTTTCACGTTTATGAGCAATTTGTTCGCTTGATGTTTTCTTAACTAGCTCTATTTCTAAACCTAACTCATCAACAATAATCTGAGCGGTATCTATATCTACCTTTTCGTTAACCGTCACCATCATACCGTTCTTAAATAGCTCACCAATAAGCTTTGAAGCCGATACAGAGAGTTTTTCTGCTAGGTCGCCTACTGTTAGGCTGTTATCTATCTCTATAGTAGTTTTGGCCATTTACAAAAACTCCTTTCTGAACCGACGATACGGTTTCTTAACTATTAACTTAGGTATTACTCGGCTTTTTCCTCTGTTTTTTTAGAAGATTTTTTGCTCTTCTTGCTGTCTTTTAAGCTTAGGGCAATTTTGCGAGCTTCTTTATCGATATCTAATACTGTAAACATCTTATTCTCGTTTACTTTAAATACTTTCTCTGGATCTGTACTGTCATCATTACCCATCTCCGATACGTGAACAAGTGCCTCTACTGATGGGGAAAGCTGTACAAAAGCTCCAAAAGGAGTGATACGCGTAACGCGTCCTTCCACTTGGCTACCCTTCTTGAATTTTTTAACTTCATTAAGCCATGGATCTTCTAGCATTTGTTTTAGCGATAAACTCAATCTATCTTTGTCTATTGCAATGATCTTAGCCTTAACAGTATCTCCAGTTTTGATGTACTTCTTAGGGTCTTCAACGCGTTCCCACGAAATTTCTGAGATATGTATTAACCCTTCTATGCCATCTATATTAACGAAAGCACCGAAGTCTATGACTCCTGTAACCACACCTTCTACTTCATCGCCAACGGCTAGTTCAGAAAAACGAGCCTGCATGTCGTCTCTTATAGCTTCTTTTTCGGAGAAAATCAGTTTATTTTCCTTACGGCTAACATCTAAAATTCTTACCTTTATTGGTTTCTTTGTTAAGCTAGTAAGCTTTTGCATGATTTCATCTTTGTCAGCACCAGATACTCGTGGATAGTTATCTGCCGACAATTGTGAAACGGGCATAAAGCCTCTGATACCTTCCATTTCCACCAATAAACCACCACGGTTTGCATCATATGGAAATACTTCAATAGTCTCCTTAGCTTCAAACAATCTCTCGAGCTCTTCCCATCCTCGGTCTTTAGCCGCTCTTTTCATGCTTAATAACGCATAGCCCTCGTCCATCTCTGGTTCTATGACGCTAACAGTTATCTCTTGTTTTGGCTCTAGATTATCCCCATAACCTATTTCTCGCCTCATGACGACTCCAATACCACAGGCACCAAGGTCTATCCAGGCCTCATGTTTCTTTACTGATAGAACAACGCCATCAACGACGTCTCCTACTTTTAGTTGTTGCACATCGGATGAAGCCAATAGCTCATCCATCGTTATTGTTTTTGACATATTATTAAAATGTCTCCTTCAAAGTTGCGGTACCCCGTAGAGTATAGGATTTAGTCTATATTACAAACTAAATCTTAACCCGCCAAACTTAACTACATTATAACTGTTGTATCTCTGTAAGTAAAGAGGTAGCGTATGATACAATACATCTATGATTTTAACCATAGATGTAGGTGGGACAAAGGTGTTGATAGCAACATTTTCAAGCACTGGTGAGATAACAAATAGCAAAAAAATTAAAACCCCGATAATGTATCCTGATTTTATTAACGCCGTTAAAGACGTTATCCATGAGCTAACTGATGGCGAACAACCCAAGGCGACCTCTATAGCTTTTCCCGGATTAATCGATAGAGACAATGGCGTTGTTGTTTCTCTGGGCAATCTGCCCTGGGAAAATATTCCTATTTCTAAGGATTTATCAGATGTATTAACTGGGCCAATATACATAGAGAATGACGCTAAAATGGCAGGACTATCTGAGGCTGATAGCCTAAAAGGTCAATTTTCTAGAGTATTGTATGTCACTATTAGCACTGGTATTGGGCTAGGGCTTGTTGTTGATGGCAAGTTAGATCAAAACGTAAGTGACGCGGGTGGCAAAGCAATAATGCTAGAACACCAGGGAAAGATTATGGCTTGGGAAGAGTTTGCTTCAGGCAGAGCAATTGTTGCTCAGACTGGAAAACTTGCAAGTGAGATAACAGATGAATCAGACTGGTATCTTGTAGCGAGAAATATTGCTATTGGTATGATAGACCTTATAGCTCTACTCACTCCAGATTGTATCGTGATTGGGGGTGGAGTAGGAACGCACTTAGACAAATTTCAAGAGAAGCTATTTAATGAATTAGAGATTTATAAAAGTAGGATGGTTAAATTGCCTCAAATAAAGAAGGCCCAACATCCCGAAGAAGCAGTAATTTATGGTGGGTATTTGCTGGCAAGAGCCAATTTACATGACGCAGCTTGAACTACTAAATTATCTTAAAAAACAGTACCCTACTATGCAGTTAACTGCTGCGAAATCATACTATTGGTCACCCGTAGAAAAAACCATATACTTCCAAACTCCTGACCCCAGCGAGGTTGGCCTATGGACTCTCTTACACGAAGCCTGTCATGGACTATTAGATCACTCAACATACGAAAGTGATTTTGAGCTAGTTAAACTTGAAGTGGCAGCTTGGGATCAAGCTTTAGTGGTTGCAAAAGGGCTAAATATAGAAATAGACCACGAGCATATACAAGATTGTTTGGATAGCTATCGAGATTGGCAATATAAACGTAGCTTGTGCCCTAATTGTAGTTTAGGAGGAGTACAAATAGACCAAAAAACCTATAGTTGCCTCTTTTGCGACAATAGCTGGAACGTTAGCACTGAAAGATTCTGCCGCCCTTACCGACGTAAGCAAACCTAGTAATTCTCAACTAAAGGAGCCCTTAGGCTGTTCAGCTCTAGGCTTTTTT